>BDTL01000030.1 GCA_002898115.1 bacterium BMS3Bbin02
ACAACCCGATAGTGACACAACTAACCGTGTCGTGTGGAAACCTCAAGTGCCTGGAGAATGTCGCGCCACAAATCGTCAACATCTTCAATCCCGACACTGAATCGCACCAACGTCGGGGGCAAATGCTCCTGGCCGGGCGTCCCGGCGCGGCGCTCCATTGTCGACTCAACACCACCAAGGCTTGTGGCGTGCTGGACAATACGAAGGGCGTCACAGAACGCGGTTGCTCGTTCGGCGGAACCCTCGATGTCGAACGACATCATCGCGCCGGGACCCCCGAGAACGCGCTGCGCTACCTCGTACGCGCCGTGACTCGGCAGTCCCGGGTACCGCACCTTCAGAACCTCCGGGTGATCCTCAAGTCGCTCAGCCAGATCCATCGCGTTTGCCTCCGACCGACGCATCCGAACCGCCAGCGTGCGTATCCCCCTCGTGACAAGGTACGACTCCAACGCGCCCGGTGTAGCACCACCGTGGTGACGTTGGTTGTGAAGGGCTGCAAAGACCGCGTCGTCCCGGGTGACCAGGACTCCGGCAAGCAGGTCCGAATGACCACCGAGAAACTTGGTCGCGGAATGCATCACGATATCTGCACCAACGCCGAGGGGACGTTGGTTGAGTGGTGTTGCAAACGTGTTGTCCACAACAACCAGTGCACCGGGTCTACGTTCCGCCCGGACGATCGCTGGAACGTCGGAGACTGCGAGCAGCGGATTCGAGGGAGACTCGAGCCACAGAAGGTCTGCTGTGCGCGCGACGTCAACCCACGCCGCCGTGTCATCCCCGGCTATGCGTGTCGCCGACCAGCGACCCTTATCGACGCCTTCATCAACAAGGCTGGCCACTCCGTGATAACAGTCCTCGGGAAGGGCAATGTGCGTCCCGGTGGAAAGAAGGTTGATCACCGCGGCAGCGGCGGCCATCCCGGAAGAGAACGAAATAGCCCGGCCGCCCTCAAGCCCCCCGACGAGGTCCTCTAGCGCCTCCCAGGTTGGTGTGCCCTCACCACGGGAGTACCCGCGCTGTGTGCCGGCGCGATAGTTCGATGCGAGGGTGATCGGCACATTCAGCGGGTCACCGGGGGCGGACGTTCGGCCTCCACTGACGACCCAGGTCGATGATGATATGTCGTCCATGATGTGAGCGTAGTTGCGACCAGCCAGGGACACATCCATCTTGCCGGCAACCACGCAACGGCTGTGAGGCCATCCGGCGTGACACCGCCGACCCGGCATGCTCGCCGGCGTGTGTGCAGCTACATTGGTCCCATGGCACGCAAAGACATCACCATGACAGACGACGAAATGGCAACGTTCCTTGAAGAGGCACATGTGTTGCAGGTTTCGTCGATTGACGCAGACGGCTATCCCCACATCGCACCCATGTGGTACGTGATGGACGAAGGGAAGATCGTCTTCCGCTCCTTTACGAAATCGCAGAAGATCGTCAATCTCACACGCAACAACAAGATCGGTGTCCTTATTGAGGCTGGCCGGAGTTACCGCGAACTGCGCGGTCTCATGATGCGTGGGACAGCTCGATTCGTTACCGACCCTGAGTACATTCTGAAGGTCTATGGAGGACTAACGGCGAGATACGGAATGCTCGGTGACGCCCCCCAACAACTCACCGCGGAGGAGCTTGATGCCGCATTTGGCCGGTTTGCATCAAAAAATACGGCAGTAGTCGTCGAACCCGAAAAGATTGCCAGCTGGGATCACCGCAAACTGGGTGGCGTCTACTAAACCACCCGGGACCACCGCCGGTCCCTCAACCGAGGTAGGTCTTCAGGTCCTCAAGCTGTCTGTTCACCGATGCCATCGAGCCGCCACCCGGGGTGATGCGACGCTCCATTGATGTCCTCGGGTTCGACCACTGGACGTCATCAATCGTGAACAAACGATGTGCGGCCACGAGATCTGCACCGGTGAGTTGGTCCATGGTTCTCCCGTCAGCAACAAGATCGGAGACAAGAACGCCAATAACTTCGTGGGCGATCCGAAACGGGACACCGCGCTCGACGAGCACCTCGGCGAGGTCAAGTGCGGTCACCCAGCGTGTCGGCTCTCTCGGATGGAACTCGGCCCCCTCAATCATGGCGGCCAGTGCTACCAGCGATCCTCCGGTTGCGTCATCGGCCTGGAACACCAGATTCTTGTCCTCCTGGAGGTCACGGTTGTAGGTCATCGGGAGTCCCTTCTGGAGGATCAGAAGGCCGCTGGCGGCACCGAGGACTATCGCGCTCTTGCCGCGAACCAGCTCGGCCATGTCTGGATTCTTCTTGTGGGGCATCGCGGACGATCCCGTGGTGTGACGGTCGGGATACGACACCCAGTCAAATTCAGTAGTTGCCCACAAGATCAACTCCTCAGACAACCGGGAGAGCGTCACCATTGTTTGCGCGCAACAGAACGCGTATTCGGA
Organism: bacterium BMS3Bbin02; assembly: GCA_002898115.1. GTDB lineage: Bacteria > Actinomycetota > Acidimicrobiia > Spongiisociales > UBA5794 > BMS3BBIN02. The sequence goes on from BDTL01000030.1 coordinate 2,425, forward strand.
CACAAAATCGCGTGAAGCCACCGCGTCGAGAGAGTTGTCGAACGTGTTCGCGAACCCCATCAGCGCGGCAGTCTGATCGGGGTCCAAGGGAAGTGACGAACCGCCGGACGCCGAGGCTCCGAGGGGGGACACGTCAACTCGTTCGCACATGTCGGTGAATCGGTCGGCGTCGCGTTTCAGCATCCAGGCGTAGGCCAAGAGATGGTGGGCAAACGGAATGGCCTGTGCTTGCTGAAGATGTGTGTAGGAAGGACTCACCGCATCCCCGACGTTTTCCGCCTGATCGACAAGTGACCGGATCAACGATTTGATCTGGTCGACTCGAACGTGAGCCGATCGGCGCAAGTACAGGCGGATATCCAGACAGATCTGGTCGTTGCGTGAACGACCCGTATGCAGCTTTGCTGCAACGATCCCGACAAGTTCAGTGAGACGACGCTCCACGGCGGAGTGAACATCCTCGTCGCCGTCCTTGAACTCGAACGAGTCCGCCCACGCCTCGTCCAGAATCGCGCTGAGGCCATCGCCGATCGTGGCCGCCTCGGTCTCGGACACAATACCGGTCGTCCCCAACATGTGGACGTGTGCGATAGAACCGGTGATGTCATCGACAAGTAGTCGCCGATCAGACGTGTCTACGGTAAAACCCCAGAGCACATCATCCGGCACCTCTTCAAATCTCCCTGACCAAAGGGTCATTCACCCTCCCCGAGGCGTTTTTCTGCGAACGTCCGCAACCGCAACGATTGTAGACGGATGAAGCCTTCCGCATCGGCCTGGTTGTATACGTCATCGGCCTCGAACGTCGCGGTTGCCTCGTCGTAGAGCGCATCACTGGCGGACCGACGGCCCTCCACAGTCGCCTGGCCCTTGTAGAGCTTGATGCGCGCCTCTCCCGTGACGCGAGTTTGCACGTTGTCCATGAACGCCTGCAGCGCCTCACGCTCGGGCGAAAACCAGAAGCCGTTGTAGACCATTTCGGAGTAGCGGCTCACGAGATCATCGCGCAGATGGAGAACCTCTCGATCAAGAGTCAGCGACTCCACGGCCCGATGCGCGTGATACATGATCGTGCCACCGGGAGTCTCATACACCCCGCGACTCTTGATACCGACAAACCGGTTTTCCACAATGTCGACACGACCGACACCGTGGCGACCTCCCATCTCGTTAAGGGTGGTGAGCAACGCGACCGGATCAAGGTCAATGCCGTTCACACTCACCGGATCGCCATTGCGAAATCCGACAGTGACCAGCTCACCCTCGTCAGGGGCGTCCTCGGGATTGACGGTCATCCGGAACATGTCCGTCGGTGGTGTGGTCCACGGATCCTCGAGGACACCGCCCTCAAAGGACGTGTGGAGCAGGTTGGCATCTATGGAGTACGGCTTCTCAGCGGTCACCGGGGTCGGGATGCCGCGCTCTTTGGCGTACGCGACACAGTCCGCCCGACCACGGAGGTCCCATTCGCGCCACGGCGCAATCACCTTGATGTCGGGTTTGAGCGCGTAAGCCGCTAGTTCAAATCGGACCTGGTCGTTACCTTTGCCGGTCGCGCCATGAGCGATCGCGTCCGCATCGAGCTCGTTCGCAACATTGACGAGACCTTTCCCAATGATCGGTCGCGCCAGTGATGTCCCCAGCAAGTAGTAACCCTCGTACATTGCGTTGGCGCGGAACGCCGGAAACACATAGTCCTTCACAAAGGGAGCGGTCAGGTCTTCCGCAATGGCGTCAAGCGCACCCGTCGCCATTGCCTTCTCCTTCGCCTCTTCCACCTCTTCACCCTGACCAACATCGGCGGTGTAACAGATGACCTCGGCGTTGTACTCCTCCTTGATCCACTGGAGAATCACCGACGTGTCGAGTCCGCCGCTGTAGGCGAGTACAACCTTCTTGATGTCGCGTTTGCTCATCGTGTCGTTCCGATCTGTTCAAGTTCTCGCGCAACGGCCTTGGCCCCGCGCTCTTCAGCACAAATAACCATTACGGTGTCATCCCCGGCGACCGTTCCGAGCACCCCGTCGAGACCAGCGTGATCAATCGCACCACCGACCAGGTTCGCGGCACCCGGTGGAGTGCGCAGGACCACGAGGTTGACCGATGCGGCGATCGAAACAACGAAGTCTCGCATCGCACGGGTCAATGCCCGATCCGCGACATCCTTCGTGGGTTGCTCCGCCAGTTGATAGAGATAGACGCCGTCCTTGCGTCGAACCTTGGATGCCCCGATAACATCGAGATCGCGAGACACCGTTGCCTGGGTGACAACATGCCCCTCAGCCTTAAGAAGCTCGACCAACGCGCCCTGATTGTCGATCGCCCGGGACCGAATCAGACGACGAATCGCCCGTCTCCGTGCGACGGTGCCGGTCATGTCGTGTCTTCCTGAGTCACCATCGTCCCAATACCCTCGGGCGTGAAGACCTCAAGAAGCACCGCATGCTGAACGCGGCCGTCCAGGATGTGCGCCATCTCGACTCCACCCCTCAACGCATCCACACACGACTGGAGTTTCGGCAGCATGCCCGCCGTAACCGAAGTCGATTCCAACATGGTCTCGAGAGAGTCAACCGTAATCCGCGAAATCAGAGAGTCCTCGCGCCCGAGATCCTCATAGAGGCCTTCAACATCCGTGAGGTACACCAGTTTTGTGGCTCCCAGGGCAGTCGCGAGCGCTGCTGCTGCGGTGTCGGCGTTCACGTTCATTACATCCCCCGATGTCCCCCGAGCGAGCGGCGCCACAATGGGCACATAGCCCTGAGATTGGAGACCCTCTATCAGGGAGGTGTTCACTTCCTTGACCCTCCCGACATGACCAAGCGAGGGATCAATCTGCTCGGCGATGAAGAGGTTGGCGTCGAGACCATTCACGCCGGTTGCCACCGCACCGTGGGTATTCATAAGGCGGACAATGTCCGGGTTGACCTCGCCGATCAGTGTCGCCTGAACTACCGAAATCGTCTCATCATCGGTGACCCGAAGCCCGTTCATCCATTTCGACTCGATCCCCCGTTGCTCCAACGCCCTCGAGATGTGCGGTCCCCCACCGTGCACGATGACCGGGTCGATACCAACGTAGTGCAGCATTGCAATGTCATCGGCGAATGATTCTCTCAGCGAGGGGTCGGTCATGGCCGACCCGCCGTACTTGATCACCACTGTCGTGCCGCGGTAGCGCTTGATGAACGGCAACGCTTCACTAAAGATGCGGGCCTTCCCCATACCGGTCGCGATCCGGGACCTCACTTGTGTCGGTGTTGTGTGACCTGTTGTCATTAGGAACGTTCTCCGTTGAATTCGACATAAGCCGGTGTGAGATCGGTTGTGACTATGGTGGCTGATCCGGCGCCGGCACCCACCGTGACTGCGATGTCGATGTCGCCCTCTTCCATTCGGGCGAGTAGCGAGGGTTGGTCAAAGTCGACGCTCACACCGTCAGCAGCAACGGCCACGCCGTTGTACGACACCGAGAACATGCCCGGGTCAATTGGCACGGATGACGCTCCGGCAGCACCGAGCAAACGGCCCCAATTCGGATCGCCTCCGAAGAACGAAGCCCGCACCAGATCCGAATCACATATGTCTCTCCCGAGTGCGCGCGCTTGGTGTTGTGTTGTTGTTCCCGTGACATGCAGTGTTACAACCCGCGACGCACCCTCCGCGTCGCGCGCCATCTGATTTGCCAGATCGCGGCACACCGCCGATAGATCGTCGACGAATTCGTCGACATCCGGTGTAACCATCGAGGCTCCAGAGGCCATAACGATCACGGTGTCGTTCGTCGACGCACATCCATCGAGTGTCAGTGCGTTGAACGAAACGCTCACCGCTTTCCGAAGGGCGTGGTCAAGAGCCGCGGCCGAAAGGTCGGCGTCGGTCGTGATGACCGCGAGCATCGTTGCCATATCCGGGCGAATCATGCCGGCACCCTTCACCATGCCGCCCACCGTGTACCCGCCGCGAGTAACCGCTGCCTGTTTAGCCACGGTGTCCGTTGTCATGATGGCTTGCGCGGCGCGGGTACCCGACTCCAGATCGGATCGCGCGGCGGCAATCGTCTGTGGCAAGGCGGAAAGAATCCGGTCCACCGGCAGCCTCGAGCCGATCGTACCTGTCGAACACACCAACACTTGATCGGCATCACATGCAAGCAGGTCTGCGGCAGCTTCGACCGTGGCGCGTGCGGCACCATCACCTATCGCACCCGTCGCAGCATTGGCGCACCCTGAGTTCAAGACAACAGCCCGTGAGCCTGTTTGCACACCGACGTTGTGGGCACTGAGACGGACGGGTGCGGCCGGCGCCTGCGACGTCGCAAAAACAGCGGCGGTCGGCACTGTGTGGTCGGCTACCACCACCGCGAGGTCAAGTACACCGTCACCCTTGATGCCTGCCGCGACTCCGGTCGCTGAGAACCCCCTGGCAGCGACAACACTCATGGCATCGCCCCGGTGAGCGGGAGACCGGTGGTTTCATCCCAGCCGAGAGCAATGTTCACGCACTGAACCGCCTGGCCGGCTGCACCCTTGAGTAGGTTGTCGATCGCTGAAACGATGACTGCGCGACCGGCACGCTCGTCGACCTTGACCGTGACGAGCGCGTTATTTGAACCCACCACCCAGCGAGTCGCCGGCGGTTCGTCGATGACTGTTACAAAGGACGAATCAGCGTAGGCATTCACGAGGGTTTCTCGAAGCTGCTGCTCCGTTGCCTCGGTCAGCGCGTATGCCGTTGTCAGGATGCCCCGGTGCATTGGGACGAGATGAGGTGTGAAGGTAACAACGGGGTCCACGCCACCGACCATCTCCAACCCTTGTTCGATTTCCGGGCGATGGCGGTGATGGACAAGGTTGTATGCATGCGCACTTTCGGCCATTGCACCAAACTGCAAACTCGCCTCTACAGAGCGGCCAGCACCGGAAACACCCGAAAGCGCGTCGACAATGATCCCCTTCGTGTCAATTTCTCCTTGAGCCACCAGCGGTCCGAGCGCCAGGAGAGCCGACGTCGGGTAACACCCGGGGACTGCGATCCGGTTCGCTCCCGGGAGTTGCTTGCGATTGAGCTCGGGGAGTCCATACACCCACTGGCCCAACTGTTCCGGGGCTGGATGCTCTGCTCCGTAGGCTGTCGCGTACCGCTTCGGGTCGACAATCCGGAAATCAGAACCGAGATCAACAAGCAGCGCCCCGCGATCGAGAAGTTCCAGAGCCGGTGCCGCCGATGCACCATGGGGAAGTGCGAAAAACACGACATCGACATCAGGTAGCTCACTCGGATTGAGCGTCCCGAGGACGCGGTCAGGTCCCCCAAGGTTCGGGTGCACCGATCCAAGTCGTTGTCCCGTCTTTGAGTGTGCTCCTATGTGAACCAGCTCCATCTCAGGATGTCCGTCAACCAGACGTACCAGCTCACCGCCGGCGTATCCGGATGCACCAAGTACGGCGACACGTGTTAGATCGTTAGACATGGGAGGCTTTCGGTCGATAACCAGAGAGGAAGATTATACGCATATACGAATATCGGTCAAGTTTGTGAGGGACCCAACCCTTTTTCTCCAACCAACCCCGAGCGCGCATCGGGGACAATTCAGGGCATAACCAGGGGCATCCCCGATACCTCGAACACCGGGCACACCGTACGGTTGCTCCATGACGACCGATACACGCACCCGCCCCGACGATGAAAGCATCATCAACGTCATCCGCGTGCTTGTGTTGCTCCAGGGCGGGATCGCGTTCGTTTCCATGCTGGAGGTCGCCTTCACCACGGCAATGACCGGAGGATCCACAATCTTCGCACTCTTGCTGACCACCGTTGCTGCTCTACTCACGTTGCGACTCTCGACTGGCATCGGCAAGCTGTCCCGGAGAGCGCGCAGGATCACCATTCGTATCGAAAAGGTGATCGTCGTTATCGCGTTTCTTGAGGTTCTCCTCGCTCTCCTACTAGCGCAAACCCTCCCGGCGCCTGTCACCTTGATCACGCGATTCGTCGTGCCGGTGGTCGTGATCACATTGCTGAGACGACCGTTGGCACTCGAGATGTTCGGCGTTCCATCGAGGCCTGAGCGCAAGCAACGCCGGCTCCGGCGCACCAGGACGGTCGGAGCAACACGATGAACCCAATCGCTGAGAGGGTCGGTGAGCCCCTTTCACGTCAGGCCGGTGACTACGTCGGGAGTCCTCTTTATCGGGTCATCCCGGAACACGCGGCTGCATGGCTCGCTCTCGGGCTACTCCTTCTCGGTGTCCTGATACTGCGCCGTCGCACCGACACCGGGCGCCCGTCGGCAATAATCACCGGCTATCGAAATCTCTCCGCTGATCGTCGTTTTCTTGCGTGGTTGATTGCGTCGAGCGCGGCGCTGCACCTTGGTCTGGCACTCGGCAACACATTTGATGTGTACGCCGTCGGGTTCGCTATCGACAGCGTCCTACTCTTCAACATTGCGCGACGCCTCATTCTCGGGAGGAGATGGAGGAGATGGGCCGCCTTGGTGCTCTTGGGATCGATCCTCGGGTACGTCGCATCGTCACTAGGCGGAGTAGCCCCCGACCAGGTCAGCCTGGTCACCAAGCTCGTCGAAGTCACCGCTCTGTCCCTCGTGCTCAGCCCGGCCCGCCCCAGCAGGATCCGCCAGCTCGGCGCATCCACGGCGGTCGTCACTTTGCTCACGCTTGTAGCGATCGGATCCTGGGTGGGAGCCTTCAGCGCGGGAGCTGGCGGCCATCACCTGGGCGATGTGCCCGAACCCGGAGTCCTTCTCCCGATTGGCGAAGACCGGGAGCCTACCGTGGCTGAAACCAGAGCGGCAGATGACCTCTACGCGGCAACCGTGCAAGCAGTTTCGCAGTGGGAAGACGCTGCTCAGGCAGGCAAGGACGGATACGCAGTCGAAGGAATCACCGGACGTGAGTTCCACGCGGACAACCAGGCATATATCGACGACGGTGCAGTCCTCGATCCAACCCGACCTGAAAGCCTGATTTACGCCGAAGGGCCCCGGGGACCGGTACTCGTCGGCGTCCTCTACCAAATGTCCGGAATCGGCAACCCCGGTCCGGCGGTCGGTGGACCAATAACCGTGTGGCACGCCCACGACAACGTGTGTTTTGCGCTGACACCACCGGCGCTCGCCGGACTCGTATCACCGCTTGGCATGTGTCCCGTCGGGTCGTTTGCTGTCCCGATCACCAACGAGATGCTCCACATCTGGACAGTACCCGGCATCCCGGAACCGTTCGGAGACCTGGACGACGAATGGCTTGACAACTACCTCGCCGGCCTCTGAACATCACGGGCTCACGGAGTAACACCGCGCCGGACCGTCTGGGTGGCAACCGCAGATCCAACGAGTTTCTGATCGCCCGCGCCAATCGCTACTCTCGCTGTAGACCCGACATTCCCGTAATGCCGTCACACAAACTTTCGGATCCATCCTGGTGAACCCGTCAATCTTCCTCGCCCATCAGCCCGGTTTAGACGACGTGGCGTCAATGGTCTTTCCAATCGCACTGGCGTATCTTGTGATGATCTGGAGGAAACGACGCTCTCGTAGCCGTTAGATTGAGTACGACGAGCGCTCCGACCAGCCGCTAACTTAACGAGCACCCAGTCACCGGAGATGCCATGACCACCAGCGATTCAGCGCTCGCAACAGACACCGCTCGTCTCCACGAGCTCATCGACGATCTCGTCGCGAACCACGACCCGCAGGGTGATCGGTTCGAGTTTATGGGAGCCCAGTTCGACGCCGGTCTCGCATGGGTGAGATTCCCGAGCGGTAGAGGCGGGCTCGGAATGGCACCGCAACTCCAGGACGTTGTCGACCGGCGTCTTGATGCGGTCACAGAACATCGACCGTCCTTCTTTCACCTTATCGGCCATGGGATGGGTGCCCCGGTGCTCGTCACCCACGGTACCGAAGAGCAACAGGAGGCTCGCCTTCGTCCCCTCTTCACCGGCGAGGATATTTGGTGCCAGTTGTTCTCGGAACCGGGCGCCGGCAGCGATGTCGCGGGCCTGTCGTCACGGGCAATCCGTGATGGCGACGAGTGGGTGCTGACCGGCCAGAAGGTGTGGAC
>BDTL01000031.1 GCA_002898115.1 bacterium BMS3Bbin02
GGTTATGCCCTCATTGCGTGGCGTGCGGCCGGACGATCAGACTTCTCGATCGCCGAAGCGGGACACCGCGGACGGGTCCTTATGGTGGGGGCCGGAATTCTTGTTCTCATCGGCGCCGTCGGGGCACTCAACGCTTTGGCTGACACGTTGTTTCCTGCCGAGTCGGTTGCTTCAGCGATCGTTGCGGAGTTTGGCGCAACTGCACCATTTCTCCTGAAGATTCGTGTCTTGCACCCGCTCATCGCGATCGTCGGTGGAGTCGGAATCGTCGCGATTGTTCGATACCTTGATGTCGGGATGTTCGCGGCCGCGAGGAAACGTGGCTGGATTGTTGTGGGCGTCATTGGACTCCAGTTCGCAGTCGGTCTCTTGAACATCGCGCTACTCACTCCTGTCGAGATACAGGTCGTCCACCTCGTGATCGCTGATCTGCTGTGGATTGCGTACCTGTTCTACGCGTTCACCGGAACGGAGCGACGGGTGGCGGAGAACCGGATCGAAGTGCCAGTATGAGTGCGATGAAGGTGACCTCTACGGACTCGCAGGCCGACCCAGGGATAGTTCGCGAGCGCGTTGGCGCCTATTTCGTCCTCACGAAGCCGCGGATTATCGAACTGCTTCTTGTTACCACGGTCCCTGCCATGTTTGTCGCGGCGGAAGGCTGGCCCGGGCTGGCGCTCGTTCTGTGGACACTTCTCGGCGGAACGCTGTCCGCGGCCGGGGCGAACACCATCAATCAAGTCATCGACATCGATATCGATCAAAAGATGACTCGCACGAGCGGCCGGCCCCTACCGACCGGCAAGATAACGCCTCGGGCAGCTTTGGTGTTCGGCATCGTGCTTGGTGTGCTCGGGTTTGCGGTCCTGGCTTGGTCGTCAAACGTGCTCGCCGCGTGGTTGTCAACGGCCGGTCTGCTGTTCTATGTGTTTGTGTATTCGCTGGTCCTGAAGCGTTCGACGGTGCAAAACATTGTGATTGGTGGTGCTGCCGGTGCGGTGCCCGCTCTGGTCGGCTGGGCAGCGGTCACCGGTGAACTCGCGGTGGCGCCGTGGGTGATGTTTGCGATCGTGTTCTTCTGGACACCGCCACACTTTTGGGCTCTCGCCATTCGATACAAGGACGATTACGCAAGGGCCGGTGTTCCGATGTTGCCGGCGGTCGTCGGCGTCGACAAGGCAGTGGGGCACATTGCCGCGTACACGGTGGTGATGGTCGGCGCCGCGTTGACACTATGGGTCACCGGGAGTGTTGGTTGGGTGTACCTCGTTGTCAGCACAGTCGCCGGACTCTGGATGCTGCGATTGTTGCCGGGGTTGCGAAAAGATCCGGAAGTTGCGATGGAGTTCTTCAGTGCCTCGAACATCTACCTGGCCGCGGTGTTTCTCTCGATGATTGTCGACAGGGTCGCGCTCGGGTAATCAACGTCGGCTGTGGTGTCGTGGGCCGTTAGGCTCGCGCCGGTGAAGAAGATACTGATGACAGCCGAGGGGACCCACATGGGGGCTTTCGGGAGCCGGGAATGGGGCCTCATGCTGTTTGCAGGGATCACCTGGGGTGCTTCGTTCCTATTCATTGCCGAGGGTCTTGTTGCCTTCGAACCCGGCCTGATCGCGACACTCCGGATCTTCTTCGGTGCGCTTACGCTCACGTTCGTGAAAAAGGCTCGGGCACCCCTACCGCGCGAGGCGCTTCGACCAGTTGTGGCGCTCGGTTTCCTGTGGATGGCCTTTCCGTTCTTTCTCTTTGCTGTTGCGGAACAGAACATCACCTCCGCTTTGGCGGGAATGCTGAATGGCGCAGTGCCAATTTTTGCGGTGACGATCGCCGCGATCATGTTGCGCAAAGCCCCGAGCCGGTTGCAACTTGCCGGTCTGGCGATCGGAACGACCGGGTTGATCCTGATGGGGTTACCGAGTCTCGATTCCGTGTCGAGCGCTGTCGGTGTGTTGCTGGTCCTTGTCGCGCTCGCGTCATATGGTCTCTCGATCAACATCGCGGCTCCGCTTCAGCAGAACTATGGCGCGCTTCCCGTGTTGTGGAGATCCCAGATCGCGGCACTTGTGATGTCGCTTCCGCTCGGGGGATACGCGTTGACACAAAGCTCGTTCGCGTTCGTCCCATTGCTCGCCATGATCGCCCTCGGTGTTGGCGGCACTGCCCTTGCTTTTGTGGCAATGACGACGCTGATCGGTCGAGTCGGAGGCTCGCGTGCGTCGGTGACTATCTACATCACACCACCGGTCGCACTGTTCCTCGGCTGGGTGCTTCGCGACGATTCCGTCGCCCCGATCGCGATCGTGGGTTCAGCCGTTGCGATCCTCGCCGCCTGGGTGGTAAGCCGCGAGAAAGCCAAGCCTCAAATAGCGAGTTCGGGTGATGGTCGCCGGCCGGAGAGCCAAACGTGATTGGTGCGGCCGGGTCGCCGGTTGCCGGTGGCGGGGACGAAAACCTTTCTATTCCGTGCAGCCGGCAAGAGTGAGTTCGATCCCTCCGTCAATATCTGCAAACGTGACCGTGTACGTCGGCTGGTCGAGTGTCGACTGCCGGGCCTGAAACCCGGTTCCGTCTGTTCCGACCTGGAACTTGACGGAACCACCTATCGGGGGGTCAACCGTTCCGGCATAGATCCCCGCGGTCAACCCCATAGCCCCAGCGTGGAGAAGGTCACCCCCGGTCTGCGCATCACATTCGATCGCCACCATGACCTGACCTCCACCAGCGGTCGTCACCTCGTCGACCGATTTCGTTCGCTCGAGGACTGCCGGATCTAACGCCGAGGCGGGTGCAGCCGGTGTATCCGATGTGGCCGGTGTGCTCGGCTGAGTATCGTTGCCGGGTGTTGCAGTTGATGCCGTAGGTGCCGATGTATCGGCTCCTACGCTGCAGGCGGCAGCGATGAGCATCACGGCCACCACCATGATCGGCAGCCGGGTTCGGTAGCGGGGCAATGTTCTCATGCTGTGTCCTCCCACAAGGTGAGTCACACCGACTATACCGAGTCCTTGGGTTCCGCATTTGTAGCGACTCATCAGACGTTGCCGGTCGAGCCGTCTTCTGGCCTCCGCATGGCAGGACCGTCGCGGTGGTGCTGGTCGCCGATGTAGGCTTTCGCCGATGAGCACGTATCAGGCCGCCGCGTTTGTAATCAGCATCATTTTGGTGGCGCTCGGCCTTGTATGGGTGGTGCGCCGGGAGGTCGTGCTCCAGCGCGACCATCGCACGACATCGATAACAAGACTATGTATCGAGGTGGGGATTCCTATCATCGGGGCTGCGGTGCTGTTGGCGTTTGTCGGTGGTTTTCTGTGACCGAGGACACTGCTCCGATTCGGTTCGACGAGCGGTTTGACGAAACCCGCGTTGCCGAATACCTTCGTACGGTTCTCGGAGACGAGTTACCCGAAGGACCTATCGATTTCGAGCAGTTCCCCGGTGGGGCCGCGAATCTGACCTACCTTGCCCGCTGTGGTGATCGTGAACTTGTGCTGCGGCGGCCCCCGCTCGGCGAAACCGCCAAGGGTGCTCACGACATGGAGCGCGAGCATCGGGTGCTGTCACGACTGTGGCGAGTCTTCCCGAAAGCTCCGCGGGCGTATCACTACTGCGCAGACTCCACGATCATGGGAAAACCCTTCTATGTTATGGAGAGGCGCAAGGGACACGTCATCCGCTCAACCTGGCCACCGTCGTTAGTAAACGATGACGCCGCGCGAAGGCACCTAGCAGAGGAACTGGTCGACACCCTTGCGGACCTGCATCTCGTCGTCCCCACCGATGTCGGCCTCGGCGACCTGGGCCAACCCGACGGGTTTGTGCAGCGGCAGGTTGATGGATGGTTGCGCCGTTGGGACCGAGCAAAGACCAGGGAGGTAGTGGACATGGGTCGGGTCGCCGAGATGCTTTCGGCATCGATTCCGGAGCCTCAGTCGCTATCGTTGCTCCACAACGACTTCAAACTCGACAACACAATGTGCGATGACGGCGGCACCATCGTTGCGGTGTTTGACTGGGACATGTCGACCCGCGGCGATGCCCTCATTGATCTTGGCACCCTGCTTGCCTACTGGGTGGACCCGGATGGACCCACCTACCCCATCTTCGGCGATGAGGCCGTGACGATGACGCCGTTCATGACGAAGGACGAGGTTGTTGAGCGGTACGCCGCACGGACCGGCTTCGATCTCTCGAACATTCATTTCTACGAAGCGCTCGCTCTCTACCGGATAGCGGTAATCATCGAGCAGATCTACGCCCGTTACGCCGCCGGGCAAACGGCTGACGAGCGGTTCGCGAGATTTGAGCCCCTTGCACCGATCCTCGCGGCGGCAGCTCGCGAGATTCTCGAAGCGTGACCGGTCGATTGCTATCCGGGGTGGTGGTTCTCCAGGGGGAGAAGTGACCTGATCGTTCGGCCGGTGGATCGGCGGTAGGCCGCCTCCACGGCAAAAGATCCGATACCGAGTCCGGCAACGATGAACACCGCACCCAGGTCGCTGCGCCCGACCTCGATAAGAAGGGCGACGAGTGCCGCTAGACACGCGACCGTGGTGCCAATCGGAAGCCAACGGGACGTTCCTGTCATTGCTCGCAGCCTCACATTCGCAATGTTCACCGCGGCGAAGATGACGAGGAACCCGGCACTACCGATCGTTGCGATACGGCTCAGATCGAGACCGAGGGCGACCACGAGGGTCAGCCCCGCGGTGACCAGGAGTCCCTCGACCGGTTGTCCCCTAACCTTGTTTTCGAGCATGGCGGGGAGTTCGCCGGAACGGGCGATACCGTAGGTGAGCCTTGCTGACCCGTAGAGGGTCGCGTTGATTGCCGAGCTAGTTGATAACAGCGCTGCTATTGCGATGATGGTAAAACCGGCCTGCCCGAGTATCGGGCGGGCGGCCGCGGCCAGGGCGAAATCGCTCGCCGCACTGATTGCCGACAGGTCCAGCGTGCCAACGGTGACAACTGCTATCGCGACGTACAGGACGATCACTGAGCTGACTGAAATCAGGAATGCTCTGGGTAGATTCCGCTTCCCGTCCACGATATCTTCGGCGGTGTTGGCAATGAGTTCGAACCCTTCGAAGGCGAGGAAGATCACCATCCCTCCGCCGACAATGCTGAGTGGGGAGGCCCACGTGCTCAATGCGACCCGGGCAGGCTCCACTGTGGGGAATGCGATCACGACAAACCCGACCAGGATCAGTACCTTGATGCCAACAATGATCTCTTCGGCCCTTCCTACAGCACCGGCGCTGAGGGCGTTGAGTCCCGTAAAGAGCAGGATCACACCCGCTGTTGGTATCTGGGGTCCCGACATGGCCGGAAACAACGCAAGGAAATAGGATCCGAATGCCGAGGCGTAGAGGGCCAACATCACGACGTAGCTCAGCCACAACAGCACGTTGAGTCCACCCGCAACGATTCCGGTACCGAAGGCACAGTTGAGGTAGGTCACCGTCCCTCCACTGCTGGGGAGTGCCGTCGCGAGTTTGGAGTAGGAGACAGCCGTGAGGAACGCGATCACTCCGGCGATAGCGAAAGCGATGGGGGCCGCACCGCCCGCGAGCGCAACCGACAAACCAAGAACGGCGAAGATACCTCCTCCCACCATCCCGCCGATACCAACCGAGATCACCTCGGTGAGGGTCATCGTGCCCTTCCCCGGCGGGTTGCATTCCATGATGGCGTCAGGCACGGGCTAACCGTCGCGTCGATCCTGACCAACAAGGATGGGGGCCGCGGCTCAGAGCGGCGGTGCGGACTATCGCGACAAACCCCATCACAGGACCAGATTGTGTGTTCCCAATGCTCTCAACCATGAGGCCGACCCTAGTGGTGTGTCGTAGAAACAGTCATTGCGTCTCTCTGTCAACGACGGTTGAAGACTGCGCGGTTTGCGCCGGTTGAATTCTGCGCGGTTCAGCGGCTGTCATTTGTGGTGGCGAGTTCGTCATGTTTGTCTTTGAGTCGGTAGGAGTCGCCTTTGAGGGTGAGGATGTGGGAGTGGTGGACGAGCCGGTCGACCATGGCTTCGACGGCGACGAGCATGAGAAGGCCGCTGCTGTGCCGTATGTCCCGTGTGTCGGTAGAGAGTTAGACGGTATAGCTCGCTAGACTAAATTTAGTATGTGATATATATTTAGTTCACCGGCGAAAGAGGTGTTGATCGATGAGTGACTCCTTCAAGAACCCCTATCGACCAGGCGCTGGACATACGCCACCACACCTGGCCGGGCGGGAGAAGGAGGTCCATGAGTTCGACAAACTCCTAGAACAGGAGGAAATCCTTGAGAACATGGTGCTCACCGGGCTTCGCGGTGTGGGCAAGACGGTATTGCTGGAGAAGTTCAAGCCGCGAGCGATCGAGGCCGGCTGGCTTTGGGTCGGCGCTGACCTGTCGGAGTCGGCGAGCGTCACAGAGACGAACCTCGCGACGAGGCTGATCACCGATCTATCGGTTGTGACGTCTTCGATGACGTTCGAGGTTACCGGGGCGATGCCGATCGGTCTGAGACCTGAGACGAACACGACTGAAGTTGCGCTGAGTTTCTTGACCCTCACGGGTATCTACCAGAGCGCTCCCGGTCTTGTCGCCGACAAGATCAAGGCGGTTCTGGAGTTCGTCTGGGGCATTATGCAACAGGGTGGACGTCGCCATATTGTTTTCGCCTATGACGAAGCGCAGAATCTTTCTGACCATGCATCAAGAGATGAGTACCCGCTATCGGTGCTGCTTGATGTGTTTCAGTCAATACAGCGTAAGGGAATCCCATTCATGCTCGTGCTCACGGGGCTCCCGACACTGTTCCCGAAGCTTGTTGAATCTCGGACCTATGCGGAGCGGATGTTCCGAGTCGTTATGTTGCACGGTCTTGACGAAGATGAGAGCAGGGAGGCGATTCTCAAACCGATCGAGGTCGCCGATTGTCCGGTGTCCTTTGACGACTTGTCCGTCTCGACCATTGGTGAAAAATCGGGTGGTTACCCCTACTTCATACAGTTCATCTGTCGCGAGGTTTTCGATGTGTTCATACAGCAGGTGGCAGACGGTGCGAACCCGGGTGTGCCGGTTGACGCTATTCAGCTCAAACTGGACACCGACTTCTTCGCCGGCCGGTGGTCGAAGGTGACGGATCGCCAACGTCAACTCATGTGGGTAGCTGCTCATCTGGACCGGCCGAATGATGAGTTCACGATCCAAGAACTTGTCGCTGAGGGTGAAGCGCGGCTCTCGAAGGCATTCTCGTCGAGTCATACGAACCAGATGCTTGGGAACTTGAGCGAACAGGGACTCATCTACAAGAACCGGTTCGGGCGGTACTCCTTTGCGGTACCTCTTCTGGGTTCGTTCATTCTTCGAGCATTTGAGCCCCCTCCGGAATCGTTGCGGTCCAAGTAGCCGTCCCGGTTCGCTACCTTCCGAGCGTCCCTGGGATCGATGAGCCCGTAGCGCGTCCCGGCGGCCGGGCCGTTTGTAGGATGGCGTCTCAGTCCAACAGGAGAACCTATGGAGTCGGATCAGTTTCGGGGGATTATGAGGCAGCTCGCCGCCGGAGTCACGGTTGTGACATCTCGCGATGGAACCGAACCGGTTGGGATGACCGTTTCTGCGTTCACCTCTGTTGCAGTTGACCCACCATTGATTCTGGTGTGTCTGACGATTGGTGGAAGTACGACGAAAGCGGTGTCAGCAACGAACAAGTTCACCGTAAACATCCTTGCCGACAACCAGGCGGCTCTATCGAACCGGTTCGCATTCATTGAACAGGATGAACGTTTCGACGGTCTTGACTGGACGTGGAGCGATATCGGCACCCCCCGCCTTAGCGGGCTTCTTGCCCATCTGGACTGTGAGGTCGCTGATGCGGTCGTTGCTGGGGACCATGTTGTGTTTATCGGGGCTGTCGTTGGCGGCGACCGCAGTGAGGGGCGACCGCTGGTCTACACCAACGGCGGATACCACCGCCCGGAACCCATTCAGGGGTAGGTGTCAGGACGCAATCGACCCTTGTCGGATCGGCGAATCGCGGGTACAGTGGTCGCCAATGCGAACACGTACCTACTTTTTTGCGTATTTCTTTACCGGGTCGATGGCCCGGGCAAGAGGTATGTGAGCCGCTAAGTCGCACACCACGAAACGCCCGAAGCCATCACGAGGCTTCGGGTTTTTATTTGTCCGCAGCCTCTCCCGATCATCGTCGTCTAGGGAGCCACCATGCCAACCGATCCAACACCTACCAAACCGATTCTCAAGAGCCTTCGCAGGCCCGACGTTCAGACGACAGTCGTTGCGGTTGGCAGCGTTCGTTTCGGCGATGGGTCATATCCCGTGGTCGCAGGTCCTGTGGCGGTTGAATCCGAAGACCAATTGATGGCTGTTGCTACCGCTGTGATGAAGTCCGGGGCGTCAATGTTGCGCGCAGGCACGTTTCGGGCGGAAGAGAGTCCGTACGGATTCAAGGGTCTCGGGGAAGAGGCGATCTGGTTACTAGAGCATGCCGGCAGACAAACGGGGCTTGCGACCGTAACTGAGGTCCTCGATTCAGCACACCTTGACCTCATTGCAGACCACGTTGACATGCTTGAGGTTGGTCCGGAGAACATGCAGAACTTCACTCTCCTGCGTGATGTGGGTCGCTCCGGCAAGCCGATCATCCTTACGAGGGGTCCCTCGGCAACGGTTGATGAACTATTGATGGCTGCGGAATACATCCTCGCGGAGGACAATCCCAATCTTGTGCTGTGTGAGCGTGGGAGTCGTGGTTTTGATCCACGGACGACCGACACGGTTGATATCACGGCGATACCGGCGATCCAGCAGCTTTCACATTTGCCGGTCATCATTCATCCAGCGCCCGCAAAGGGCGGTATCGACCTGATGGAGCCGCTTGCCATGGCGGGCAGAGGCGCCGGCGCCGATGGACTTATCGTGTCTGTTCACCCTGATCCAGCCAACGCGTTGGCCGGGAACGGCAGCCAGATGACGGTGAAGGGGTTCACCGTGTTGATGGATCGCCTCGGGATTCCTGCAATGCGTGACGAGATTGATCGGCTTGACCGTGAGATCATCAAGCTCCTGAAACGCCGGCTGCACAGTTCGGTCGGTATTGCTCACATTAAGGTTGCACGTGGGTTGGCGCTCCGTTCACCCGACCGGGAAGCAGAACTCCTTGATGAGGCGGCCGACGATGCCGTAGAACTCGGTATAGACCCAGCCTACGTCCGCGCAATCATGGAAGTTGTTCTTGAGTACTCGCGCAGCGCCCAGGAGCGGGCGGTAGGCGCCACGTAACGCGAGGAGCTGGCCGAGTGCCACCTGTCGCCACCGGCGCACACGGTGCATGGTGGGCTACCTCGTTCGGAGGCCACGTGCAATGCTCATCAACGAGCTCCCAAAGATCGACCGGAGACCCAGGATCCCCAAGGGTGGGAAGGGGCTCGGTATCGGCGCCGCCATAGCCGCGCTCGCGATTGTGTTCTTTGCGTACCAAACACAAACGGCCGAATCCGACGCGATCGACACGTCTTCGGTCGTGTGGCAGCCGTCATCGAACTTTCCGTGTGATTCAGTGGAGGCGCTGAATCGTGATCTCGCGGTGGGTGCGGATCTGGTTTGTCTTCGGATCGATCTCCCCGGTCAGGGTCAGCGGCTCGTTGTGATGGCGTCCGACGTGACGGGAATCGTGTTGGCAATCGATGGTGACACGGTCAGTGTTGCGGTGTCGCCGATCATTCCGGCCATCGAGGGTCTCGGCGGAGCATCCATCGGACTCCTGGATAAGACCACGGTGGCGGTGCGCTCTGGGGACGAAATAGTGCAGCTGTTTCCCCTGGCGCCGAATGGAGACGGTCGCTAGGGCGTGTTACGCCGGGCGCTTGTACGCCGCCCGAGCCTTCGTGACCACCGGATGTGTTGCGCAGTCGGGTAGATGGTCGTTGACGATCCCCATTGCTTGCATGAACGCATACGCCGTTGTCGGGCCAAAGAACTTGAATCCCCGTTTCTTAAGGTCCTTGGCCATCGCTGTCGACTCGGGAGTCTTCGCTTCTCCGATCGACCGGCTCGTAGTGTCATCGGGTTCGTAGCGCCAGAAGTAGGAGGCGAGTGACCCGAACTCTTCGCGCACTTCCTGTGCTCGACCGGCATTGTTGATGGTTGCTTCGATCTTGCCGCGGTGTCGGATGATTCGTACATCGGTGAGTAGACGCTCGACATCCTGCTCCCCGAATTCGGCAACAACATCGAAGTCGAAACCGGCGAACACCTCGCGAAATGACTCCCGTTTGTTGAGAATCGTTAACCAACTCAACCCGGATTGGAAGCCCTCAAGACAGAGTTTCTCGAAGAGTCGGTGGTTGTCGGACGCCGGCAGCCCCCACTCGGTGTCGTGGTACATCCTGTATATCTCCGGCTCAGCACCCCACCAGCAGCGGGTGACTCCGTCGTCGCCGGTCGTGACGGTGAAAGGTTCCATGGTGTGAATGTACACCGTATCTGTGACAGAAAGTTACGAGAGCCACTCAGTAATCTGGTGGCGGATGCCGGTCGCATTGAGACCATGGTGGGCTTCGTGGTCGGCAACCGTCCCGTACAGACGATGTTCGCCGAGCGGAACACCGATACCGAGGAAGCGGCGAGGCCGATCGCTGAGCTGGCCGGCGATCCGTCCCAGCGATGTCCCTGCAGTTGTGGGTTCGACGATGATGAGATCGTCGCCCTTCATGGTTGCCGCGAGATCCGCCGGCGACTGGGCCAGCGGCGCCGCCGTATACGCTACCGCAACGTCCATATCGCCGGCCGCGGCCAACACACGGTCGAGCATCGGTCCGACGGCGATCACGAGGGGGGAACCGGACAAGCCGCTCCGAATCGTCGTGAGACGCGAGGGGTGTTCCACCGCGGACGAATTCTGTGTTGCATCGAGACGGATGTACACCTTGTCGGTGCGCTCAGCAGCGTCTCGGAGGAGCAGCCTCGCTTCGTCAGCGTGACCGGGAATGTACACAGTCCAGGCGGGGAGAGCGTTAATGAGTGAGACGTCTTCCGGCGCTGCGTGAGTGCGACCCGAACCGGGATCGTCGTAGCTGGCTCCGATACTCACCAGAATCGCTCCAACCCCCTGGTGACCGAGGTCGAGCTTGATTTGTTCGTACGCTCGTTCGATAAGAAACGGCGTGTAGGAATGGGCAATGGGGCGCATGCCTTCGAGCGCCATGCCACCGGTAACACTCAGCATGAGCTGCTCGCGGATGCCGACGTTGAAGACCCGGTGAGGGAAGGCGGCGATAGCCCCGGAGCGCTCGAAGGGTCCGACGCTGATATCGGCCAACACCACGGCGATGTCGTCTCGTTCGGCGAGAAGTGCAGTCGCCGTTTCGACGAACGCCGCCCTCATGAGGCACTCCGTTCGGTGTGGGCAACGACCACATGAGGGCGATCGTGCGCAGTGTTGAGAGCCGTTGCGAGGGCGACAACGTCTTGCCCGTTGACGTTGGAGGAGACCCAGCCTTCGACCTCGAACCGGGAGCCGATGCTGTCGTTCCAGCCGTAGGTCGAGCTGTTGTTGTCGATGACGATTACCGTCAGTCGCTCCATTCGGAGGCGGCCGGCGACCTGGATTGCTTCCATGTTCGAGCCCTCGTCGAGTTCTCCGTCACCAATCAGGACGTAGAGCCGCGGGGTGGTCAGTCGTTTCGCTTGCAACGCTCGATAGGCGCCGATCGCTAACCCGAGACCGTGACCGAGCGATCCGCTCGCGATCTCTACACCCGGTACCAACGTCCGGTCGGGGTGGTGCCCGAGCGGGCTGGTCAACGAGCCGAAGCTATCGAGCATGTCCGGATTGATGAAACCGTGGGCTGCGAGTACGGCGTAGTAGGCATGGGGTCCGTGTCCCTTCGAGAGATAGAACCGGTCCCGCAGTTCATCGTGCGGGTTGTCGGGCTCGATCCGAAGCACGCGTGAGTACAACGCCCAGAGAACATGGAGCGTTGAGTGTGCGCCGGTGTTGTGCTTTTCGTCACCTGTGAGACGGGAAAGGAGTCGGTGCAATGGGGCCAGGTCGTTGGAATGTGTTGGAGTCATATGACAACCCTAAAACCTCAAGGTAACTTGAAGTCAAGCTGATACTCGCGGAGGTGATCATGGATTCGGAACTAGCGATAGGGGACGTTGCGAGTCGATCGGGCGTTGCGGCTTCTGCGCTCCGATTCTACGAAGAACGGGGGCTGATCGCATCGACGCGCAACCAAGGGAATCAGCGCCGATACGACCGATCGGTCCTTCGCAGGGTTGCGATCATTCGGGCGGCGCAATCGGTTGGGTTGACGCTTGCTGAGATCTCCGAGTCTCTCGGGACCCTGCCGTCCGGTAGAGCTCCAGACGCAAGAGATTGGACGCGCCTTTCCGGAGCCTGGCGTACGGCGTTGGACGACCGGATCGAGAGTTTGATCGCGCTCCGAGATCAGCTCACCGACTGTATCGGGTGCGGTTGTGTCTCACTCGTGTCCTGTGGTCTGGTGAACTATGGCGATATCCTCGGAGCCGATGGTGCCGGCGCACGCCTATTCCGTGTCGAGTCGTAGACGCTGATGGCGCGGTACCGCCGGGTACCATCGAACGTGGATCGACCGCGGAGGGGAAGATAATGAGGAACTACCGGCTCGCGATGTTCGCACCGCTCGTGTTTGGTGTGCTCCTTGCAGGGTGTGCAGCTTCGTCGTCGGGTAATGAACAGCCGGTCTCGTCGACCGCCGTCTCTCTCGCCCCGATCGATTACACGTCGCTGCGAATCGCACCACCACCTGACGGTGGCATGTATATCGGGCAGTACGGGTGGAATCCTGGAGATGTTGACACCTTTGAGGCTGCGATTGGCCGACGAACCGCATTGTTCTCGTCGGAATACCCGATGGCGGTCGATGAGGACCTCGATCCGGTGTTTCTCCTGGACGTCGCCGAACAAGCCTGGGACGAAGGCAAGGCCGTCATTGTGCATGCCTACGGCGCATCGCCGATGCCGATCCCAATCCGCAAGCCCGGGTTCACTGTCGACAAGTTGCTACAAGGGGAGTACGACGGGGGTCTACGCCAACTCGCCGGTCAGTTCCGGGAGTTTGGCAAACCCATGTTCTTCTTCTCGACACGCGAACCCAACGGTATCGGAGAAGAGTGGTTGGGTGGTTTCGGTCCAGGTGGGGATCAGGACATCTGGTGGGCGATGGAGAACGAGCAGGGGGTTGCTGAATTCGATCCATCCGGGTATCCGAACGCATCTCTCTACGCCGACCTGGGTGATCCGACGGTGAGCGATGGTGTTGAGAGGCTGATCGCCGCACAAAGGTACTACTACGACTTCTTCGTCCGCCAGGAAGGGCTGGCCTTCTTGACCTTCGATTCGATGGGCTGGGCAGCAATCCCGTGGCAAGATTTTGCGGAAGAGTTTGAGGTTCGTCCCGGTGATGCCAATTACCGAATGATTCGAACAAGTTTCGGATTCGACTACGCGTATCCGGGAGATGAGTACGTTGATTGGGTCAGCGTCACCTGGTACATGATGGACCGGGGTGGGGTTAGAACTTCGATCACGGACCAGTTGGTGGCGTTCGCCACGGTGATCGCGCAAGTCAGAGCTACCGCTCCGGGCAAGCCGATCTTCATCATCGAGATGGGCTTCCCCGACGGCGTAAACCAGGATTCTGCGTGGGCTGCGGAGAAAGTCACCGCCGGGCTCAATGCGCTGATCACGCAGTATCCCGACGTGGCCGGTTTCGCCATGTGGTCACAGATTGCAGGTCTTGATCCGATGGACGCCCTCGTCCGACCGGGTACGGCTCAAGGGGAAGCGTTCCGTGAACTCGTCGACGCCAACCCGGACCGCTTCTCCTCGTGCGTCTACTTCTCGGACGGCAGCCGGATGCCGACATGTGAGAAGAAGTAGAGGGTCCAGACTGCGTTGAGCGTCGGCATTGGTCTTTGTGAGCCGCATCTTCCAAAAACATGTACGATATACATTATCTATAGTGCAATAGTTATTATGGAACTGTATAGTCAGGAATCCGTCGTGAAGACAGCGGTAATTGGGAGTACACACTGATGCAAGGTTTCGTAGCGACCGGGTTTGAACCGGTGGCGGAGCTGTTCGCACAGCACCTCGAGCAGGGTATTGAGAGGGGCGCCGCGCTGGCCGCGTACCACCAGGGGAAACCCATCCTCGATATCTGGGGTGGTGAGTCCCGGCCGGGAGCAGCCTGGACTCAGGACACGGTTGCTCCTGTCTTCTCCACCTCAAAAGGCGCGACTGCGCTTGTGGTTCAGCTTCTTTGTGACCGCGGTGTGCTTGACGTCACCCGACCGGTGGCGGCGTACTGGCCGGAATTCGCCGCCAACGGTAAGGGGACGATCACCCTTGAACATGTGCTCACTCACTCCGCGGGACTGCCCTCGTTTTCGAACTATCAGGAGATCCTCAGTCACGACTCCGCCGAGGGTTGGGATCGGCGCGAGGAGATTGTGCAACGCCTCGCCGCTGAAACACCCGAGTGGGAACCGGGCACCTATCCGGGGTACCACGCTGTTACGTTCGGTTGGATTCTCGGGGAGGTCGTGCGGCGAGCCGGCGGGCGCCCCATTGGAGACCTGTTTCGCACCGAGATCGCTGAACCGCTCGGTCTCGACTCCTGGCTGGGGAGACCGGATGGCATCGAACATCGAGTTGCCAAGCTTATTGCGCCGCTCCCGCCGACTGATCCGGACGAGTTGAAACTGCTTGCTCAAGTACTTGGTTCGGGCAGCATCACCGGTCGGGCACTGGTGGTGGGTCCGAGCGGGGGGTTGGATTACGCTGCCGATGTCGCCAACAGCGCGACTTTTCAGCAGGCGGAGGCCCCGGCTGCCAACATGATCACTGACGCTCGCAGTCTTGCACGCATGTACGCGCTGCTTGGTGCTGGGGGAACCCTCGACGGGGTGCGTATCGTTTCCGAAGAATCGACTGTCGAGCATACGAGAGTTCGAGTGGAGGCCCACGACGTTGTGCTGATGAAGGATCGTCGTTACGCCCTCGGGTACATGTTGCAGGCGGATCCGATCGGGCGATTCGGCCCCAACCCCGACGCATTTGGTCATCCGGGAATGGGCGGCTCAGTCGGGTTCGCGGATCCGCAGGCCTCGGTAAGTTTCGGTTATGTGATGACGCAGATGGTTCCGGCGCTCGACACCGATGAACGGTCGAAAGCGCTGGTGGCCGCTGTCTACAAATGTCTGGAGGCAAGAGAGTGATGGAACGATGAGGATGCGGATGAACCAGGCTATCGCCCTTGCGATAGCCGATGAGATGAGGGCCGATCCAACCGTGGTGACGTTCGGTGAGGACGTCGCCGAGGCAGGCGGAGTCTTTAAGACATCGGTCGGTTTGCTCGACGAGTTCGGACCGCTTCGGGTCCGCAACACCCCGATTTCAGAACTGGCGATAGCCGGCGCTGCAGTGGGGGCCGCGGCCGCCGGCCTGCGACCGGTAGCCGAAATCATGTTTGTTGACTTTCTCGGGCTTGCACTCGATCCGATTGTCACCCAGGGCGCTTTCATGCACTACCTCTCCAACGGGTCGGTGACCGCCCCGATGGTCATCCGGACGACAGTCGGCGCCGGCCGCGGAATGGGAGCGACCCACTCCCGCACATGCGAGGCCTGGTTCCTGCAGGCCCCCGGTCTCAAGGTGGTTGCTGTTTCTGGTCCTCGGACTGCGTACGGCCTGCTGCGAGCTGCGATTCGCGCAGAGGGCCCGGTTGTGGTTCTTGAACCGAAGATGCTCTACGGCAAACGTGAGGATTTCGAACCGGGGATTGATGCAATCATCCCGCTCGGCTCCGGCGAGATCTTTCGCCCCGGGGTCGATGCCACGATCGTGACCCTTGGCTCGACTGTCGACGTCGGTGCGAAGGTGGCTGAGGATTCGGACGCCTCATTGGAGGTTATCGACCTGCGCTCGATCCGCCCCTGGGACAAAGAGCTGGTCTGTGAATCTGTGCGCAAGACGGGACGCCTGATTGTCATCGAGGAGGGACCCAACACCGGTGGTTGGAGTGGCGTTATCGCGGCTCACGTCGGAACCGAATTGTTCGGCGAGCTCAAGGCGCCGATCTTTAGGATCACGAGTCCCGATGTTCCCGTTCCCTTTGCCCGACGGCTCGAGACCGAGCTGTACTTCCCGTCGCCGAGTTGGGTCGGGGAAGCCGTACAGCAATTCCTTGCCACAGACAAGATTCCATTGTTGTGGTGGCAGACCGAACATGCGGAG
>BDTL01000032.1 GCA_002898115.1 bacterium BMS3Bbin02
CTCATCGAACTCAGCGACCTCGGGCATCGTTACGGCAACGTGGTCGCCTTGGACGGCCTCAACGTCGATGTTCCATCAGGTTCGATCGGACTGGTGGGCGCCAACGGTGCAGGGAAGAGCACACTCATCAGAATCCTCCTGGGAATCCTCAGACCGACGACCGGCACGGTGAAAGTCCTCGGACACGACGTGCCACGTGATCTGATCGACATGCGAGCCAGAGTTGGATACATGGCCGAGGGCACCACGTTGCCGCTCGACCAGACCGCAGCAGACTTCATGGTGTACGCAGCCGAGCTCGCGGGAATCCCCACGAAGGCTGCAAAACAGCGCGCATCGGATGTCCTGACGCTCGTTGGACTGCACGAAGAACGGTTTCGCGCCCTCGGTGATTTCTCGACCGGCATGAAACAGCGCGCCATGTTGGCCCAGGCGATAGTCCATGATCCCGACCTGGTGTTTCTCGACGAACCTACTGCCGGACTCGACCCGGAGGGTCGCGACGAGATGTTGCACCTCATCACACGGCTTGGCACCTTCGGCATTGACGTGCTGGTATCGAGCCACGTACTCAGCGACATTGAGCAAACGTGTGATTGGGTCGTGATGCTTGACGGCGGCAAGCTGCTTCGCAACGGACCAATCGACCGAATCGTGTCGTCGGACACACTGGAGCTTGAGGTGTTGGGCGACCCGGCCGCAGTCACGCAAGCGCTCCGCTCGCGGGGAGCCAACGTAGAGGCCCAGGCGACGAGCCTGCTTGTCACATCGTCCCCGGACATCACCGCAGACATCCTCATCAGAGACGCTCTCGCTGACACCCATACCGGAATGCGTCGACTCACGACGAAACGAACATCGCTCGAAGACCTCTTCCTCGAAAGCGAAAACTCATGACCACCGGCCAGATCTACGACCTCGGATACGCGCCACACGAGGGTGAACGGCTCGGACGTAGCGGTGCAATGCGGGCCATCACCAAAGACGGCATCAAACGGGCTCTCGGGATCGGACGCAAGGCCCGCTCCAAGCTCATGCCGATGGGACTCATCCTGGCAGCAATGGCGCCCGCCATCGTGCTTGTCGGCATTGCGTTCGTCTTCAAATCGGAGTTCGACCTCGAGGCGGGGGACCTACTCGGATCCCCCGCAACATACTTCGACCTGATCGCAACCCTCGCACTGCTGTTTATCGCCCTCGCGGCACCGGCGGTGATGATCCCCGATCGTCGCGACAACGTGCTCGCGGTGTACTCGTCGCGACCGGTGTCGGCTGCCGACTACCTCATCGCCCGTGGCGGTTCGCTCGCGATTCTGATGCTGGCGTTTCTGGTGTTGCCCCAGCTTGTACTCTTGGTCGGACTCGCAGCACTTGACCCATCGGGCTTGTTCTCCGCCATGGTCTCGGATTCGGGCGAGGTCCTGCGCGTCTTCGCCGCGTCGATCGGATATGTGGGCGCGTTCGGAGTTCCGGCGTTCCTGGTGGCCTCATTCGCCAAACGGACCGGGATGGCGGCGGGTATGACGATCATCGGGCTGCCCCTGCTTGATGGGATTGCCGAGGCGCTGAGCCAGTCAAACCTTCCCGGGTCCTCCCTGGCGCCGCTGCTGGGTGTTGCAACGCTCGGAGGCGCGGTACGCGACTGGGTGTTTGGTCGGAGCAATGCAACGTTCTCACAGGCCGGTCTCCCGCTGTGGACCGCGGCCGCCGCTCTCGTTGTCGTTGCCGTCATCGTCGCGGCGGTGGTCTTGCGCAGATACCGGAGAGAGTTGTGACGATCGGCACGAACCCGGCACTGGTATCCGATGCGACCATCGAGGTTCGCGGTGTGTCGAAGTGGTTCGGGAACAAGGTCGCCGTGTCTGACGTGACGTGTTCGTTCGGGCCTGGTATCACGGGCCTACTCGGGCCGAACGGCGCAGGCAAGACAACGCTCCTGCGCATGATGATGGGTCTCACCTCGCCGTCGCAGGGCTCGGTATCAATGTTCGGCGAGAACCCCCGGAGAGCTCCTTCTGTCTTCAAAGATGTTGCCTTTGTCCCCGAGGATGATGCCGTGTACCCATTCCTCACTGCACGCCAGTTTGTGAGATACGCAGCAAGTCTCACAAGTAGTGAGATCACCGAATCCGCCGTCACTGCGGCGCTAGACCAGGTCGAGATGCTCGACGCCGCCGACCGACCGATCTCTGACTATTCCAAGGGTATGCGCCAGCGTACGAAAGTCGCCGCTGCACTGGTTCACAACCCCCGCGTGCTGGTGCTCGACGAACCTCTGAACGGCACCGACCCGGTACGTCGGGCCTCGTTGATCGATCTCTTCAAGAAGCTTGCGGCCGCCGGACACACGATCGTGATTTCCTCACACGTCCTCCAGGAAGTTGAACGCCTCGCAACACGGGTCATTGCAATGGTTGACGGCAAGCTCGCCGCCGCCGGCGACATTCATGCCATCCGGGCGGCGATGTCGGATATCCCGTATCAGGTACGGATCGACACGGACGTGCCCCGCCAGGTCGCAGCGGCACTGCTCTCGCTCGACACGGTCTCGGGGATCGATATGTTAGAGAGCGGGCTGCGGGTCGAAACAACCGATCTCAGTTCGGTCGGCAACGTACTTCCGCGGATCGCCTCAGATCTTGATGCCCGCATCACCCGATTCGAGCCGGTCGACGAATCGCTCGAGAGCGTGTTCCGCTACCTCGTGAAAGCAAACCGATGATCGCGTTTCGTGCAATCTTCGCCGCAAGTCTGCGCCAGCTCTTTACGAAGAAGCGCATCATCGGGTTCGGACTGATCGCTCTACTCCCTGCGGTCCTGGTCGCGCTTGTCCCGTCGACGGATTTCCCGGCGGACACCTTCCTCGACATAACAACCGAAACGCTGCTGAAGCTGATCGTGCCGATAATCGCCATCGTCCTGGCAAGCGGGGTGTTGGGCGACGAGCGTTCCGACAAGACTCTGTCATTTCTCACGTTACGGCCGATCTCTCGCTTCACAATTGCGGGGGGAAAGATCGCGGCGACGGCGTCCGCGGCGTCGGCATTCGCGGCCTTCGGTGCGATCTCTCTCGGCGCCGCATACGCCCTCCGCGGAGGCGTTGGCGGACCCACCCTTGCTCTCATCGTGAGTGGTGTGCTCTCGGCCACGCTGTACACAGCTTTTGTGACACCGCTGGGATACCTCACTCGCCGAGCAACGATACTTGCGCTCTCCTATCTCATCCTCGTCGACAACGTCGTCATCGCTGCGATACCCGCAATGGCATCATCGTCGCCGTGGCGTGTCGGGCTTGCCGGCGGCGCAGGCCTCCTACCGCCGAACTTTCGGACCGCTGCGGCACTCGACGCTATCGGCACACTTGAGATCGGTCTCGCCGGAGCAGTAGTCCAGGTTGCGGGAACAGTTGGCGTACTCACGGTGATTCTCGGGTTGCTGTTGAGCCGTCGGGACAACGTCTAAACCCGCTTCTTGGCGATCCGCCGCTAGCTTTCTCCCTGTGAGAAAGCTGTTCAAGCCCACGAACCACCTCGGCACCGCCGCGCTCGTCGTATCCGGTGGCGTAATTCTGTCGCGTCTCCTCGGGCAACTCCGCGAAATAGTCTTCGCTCAATTACTTGGCGCCACCCAGGTAACCGATCAATATGTCGCGGCGTTTCGCATCCCTGACTTCATGAATTACCTGCTCGCCGGCGGGTTTCTCTCGATCACGTTCATCCCCATCTTCACGCGCTACCTCGCCGATGACGACGAACAGGGGGGGTGGGATGCACTCAGCGCGGTTCTTCGTCCACTCGCCATAGCAATCGCCGGGCTCACCGTTCTCGGCTGGTTTCTGGCTCCGTGGATTATCACAACGCTCTACCCCGAGTTCACGCCCGAACAGATCGAAAACACAGTCCGCCTCACCCGTATCGTGTTACCGGCACAGATATTCTTTGTGACCGGCGCCCTGTTCTCGGCGGTCCAGTACTCCAAGGGCGTCTTCTGGATCCCCACACTCGCCCCGATTGTCTACAACGTGAGCATCATCACCGGCGGAGTCCTGTACGCGGCGCTCACCGGTGAACCGGACCCTGAAGGGTTCATTTGGGGAGCGCTCGTCGGTGCCGCAGTCGGGAACTTCGGTGTCCAGTGGTGGGGGGCGCGCCGCGTCGGCATGCGTCTGAATCTGGCAATTCCGTGGCGGCACCCGGTGCTGCGCGAGTACGCACTGATCGCGCTCCCACTGATGGTGGGGCAATCCATCGTGGTGCTCGACGAAACCTTCATGAGCGCGTTCGGTGACCTGGTCGGTGACGGCGCCCAGACCCGTCTCCAGTACGCCAGGCGCACAATGCTCGTTCCCGTCGGCGCAATCGCCCAGGCGGCGAGCGTCGCGGCGTATCCGATGTTGGCGAGGATGTTCGCCGAGGGCAAGAAACGCGCACTTGCGGTAATGGTCGACACGGCCATCTCGTGGGTGGTGGTCCTGTCGATTCTGTCCGCCGGTCTCATCGCTGCTCTGGCAGAGCCCATCATGAGAACCCAGTTCGAACGTGGGAGCTTCTCCAACGCTGACAGCATCGCAGCGGGTACCGCATTGTTCTTCTACGCCTTCTCCATCCCGATGTGGGGCATTCTCCAGATCATCACGCGGTCCTTCTACGCCCGACGTCAGATGTGGGTGCCGGTCGCTGTCGGTACGGTGTCAACACTGGTCGCCATCCCTATCTACGTGATGTTCCGGGCCGAGTTCGGCATTGCGTGTGTTTCGCTGGCGTCTGTCGTTTCGATCGGCATCTATACGTCTGCGCTCACCTACCTCTGTTACAGCGACGACGTGCATAC
>BDTL01000033.1 GCA_002898115.1 bacterium BMS3Bbin02
GAAATCGAGCTCAATCCCCGGGCGACTTCCAATCCGGCGCCCTGTGAGATGTCCGATGGCATTGATGGCGGGGTTAGCAATGGCACGGAGGAGCCGATCGGTTTGCTCGGCCGCCGACAGATCGAAGTGAGAGTGCACCGACGCAACGCACCAGTCGAAAACCTCAAGGAACTCCGGGTCGTAATCCACTGACCCTTCCCGACCGATGTTGAGTTCGGAACCCTGCAAGATCGCCATTGCGGGGTACCCCGGTCGAAGTCTCTCAAGGGCATCCGACATCTCAAGAACCCGCTCGCGCGAGAGTCCGTTGATCGCAAGGTCCTCTGCATGCTCGGTCATCGCTATATACGCGAGACCTCGAGCGCTGGCTGCATCGAGCATCGCTTCCAGCGATGACCGGCCATCGCCGGACCAGGCCGAATGGACGTGAAGGTCGCCGCGGATATCTGACACGGCCAACGGTTCGAGCAATTCGCCGACGGCTGCGGCTGCAACCTCACCAACCCCCTCTCTCATCTCCGGCGGTACAAAGGTCATACCGAGCGCGTCGTAGATCTCTGTCTCAGTTCGCGACGCGACGACCGCACCGGATTCAGCATCGGAAAGGCTGTATTCATTGAGCGTCCACCCGCGCTCAATGGCACGTTGCCTGAGTTCGATGTTGTGTGCCTTCGACCCGGTGAAGTACAGGGTTGCGGCCCCCCAGGATTCCTCGGGGACGACCCGAAGATCTACCTGCAAACCATCGGATGTGAGCACCGACGATTTTGTCGACCCCCGAGCAATCACCGAGCGAACCGCAGGGAATGCCGCGAACGCATCCATCACCGCCTCGGGATCTTGAGACACTGCCGTGATGTCAACATCGCCGACAGTGTCTGAGAACCGTCTCAGCGACCCGCAGTACATTGCCTTGTCGACCGCGGGAAGCTGTCGAAGGTCAGCAACGATTTCGAGCGCTACCTCCATCGCCGCGGCGATCGGGGTCCGTCGGTCTTTGCCGTGCAACCCGAGACGTTCGATTCCCTTGCGAATCCTGGCCTCGGTCTTCTCCCCCATACCGGGTAGACCACGCAGGGCCTGATCATCCAGCGCAGCCCTCAGGTCGTCAACGCTGTTGATCCCCAGGGTGTCGCGGAGCATGACAACAGTCTTCGGACCGAGGCCGGGAATCTTGGTGAGCTCAACAAACGCAGCCGGGAACTCCTGACGCAAGGTCTCAAGCTTTTCGATACTCCCGTGGTCGATCCACTCCCGTAGCTTGGACGCTGTTGCTCTCCCGATGCCGTCGAGCTTCTGCATCTCGACAGCCGACATATCCTCTATTGCAGAGGGAAGATCTCGGATGACTCCGGCGGCCTTCTCGTACGCACGAACCTTGAAAGACTGCGCTGACCCGTCAGCTAACTTGGTGAGGTTGGCGAGTTCTTGAAGCAGACGAGCTGCCTCCGCGTTCATACTCATGCCTCCACGATAGGACACCGCCGAAGGACCAATCCCGTTGTTTGGTCCTCCACTACGATGCCGACAACCGAACACTGAGGACTCGTGATCGAATCACCAGATACATCAGGCGAGGAACGCACAGACCACGTTGTTGGTGTCGGTCCTCATCCGAAGCCGTGGCCGACCGACGCCGAGCTCGACTCCAAACTGCTCGCCGACGGGGACCGCCGCAACGTCCTGGACCGCTACCGCTACTGGACACAGGAGGCGATCATTGCTGACCTCGACACCAGGCGCCACCCCTTTCACGTCGCGATCGAAAACTGGCAACACGACTTCAACATCGGGACAATCGTCCGGACGGCCAATGCCTTCCTCGCAGCCGAGGTACACATCATCGGCAAACGGCGCTGGAATCGACGCGGCGCCATGGTCACAGACCGATACCAGCACATCCGACACCACGCAACCATCGAGGAGTTCGCGACATTTGCTACGGACCGCCGGCTCCCGATCATCGGGATCGACATTCTCCCCGGGGCCGTCCCGCTTGAGACGACATCGCTCCCCGAAACGGTGGTCCTGCTGTTCGGACAGGAGGGTCCGGGGCTTTCACCCGATGCGATCGAGACGGCTCAGCTCGTGTGCTCGATAGCGCAGTTCGGATCTACACGGTCCATCAATGCCGGAGTGGCAGGAGGCATTGCGATGCATTGCTGGGTGCGACAACACGTCTTCGCCACGGAGTAGGCGGTGCGAGTCTCTCAAAGGGTGAGGACGAAGAACCCCACGAAGGCAAACATCAGCAATGCTCCCTCGAAACGGACTACTCGGCCGCCCGACCGAGCGAACAACCCGGCAACGATCGCCGTGCCGACCATCACAATGAGCAACGGCCCGTCAACCTCGGTGAGCACACCCTGGCCTACCAACGCCGCAACCCCTCCAACTGCCAGCGAGTTGAAGATGTTCGAGCCCAGTACATTGCCGATGACGAGGTCGGCTTGCTTGCGTCTCGCCGCTGCCAACGCCGTCGCCATCTCCGGCAGGCTCGTGCCTACGCCGAGCATGACGCCGAGCACGGTCGCTGACAAGCCCACCTCTGTCCCGATAGTCGTAGCACCTGTAAGCAAGAGCTGTGCGGCGCCGACGGTCACAACAATCGCGACAATCCCGGTTATCACCTCGCGTTGTGTTGACGTGTCGTTGCCGAGCATCTCCTCTACTTCAACGATCGCCTCATTCGCCGCATCCGCGTCCTTAAGAGACCAGGTCACCATCAGGTAAAGCGCGATAAGGAGTCCGAAGAGCAGCGCGCCCCCCTCCCACGCCTCAACCCGACCATCGCTGAGTGTCAGGGCATACCCGCTCACGGCCACGACCATCAGTATTCCCTCGCGGTACAGGATCCGACGTTCGGAAGAAATCACGGTGAGTAGCGCCGCAAGACCGAGTACTAGTGTTACGTTCGCTGTATTGGAACCGACTACGTTTGCAACGGCCTCGTCGAGTTTCCCTTCGCGCGCTAGGAGGCTGGAAACCAGCAACTCAGGCAACGATGTGCCAAGGCCGACGACTAAAGCACCGATCAAAACGGCCGACACTCCTAGTGCTTTGGAAAGTCGTACTGCGGCCACAACAAGGCGGTCTGCTGCCAGAATCAACAGCACAAGTCCTGCGAGAGTAGACAGGATGGCGATGAACATTAATGTGGCTCCGACCGTTGACCGTTGGCTAACAACGATGATGCTACAAGGTACAAGCGGTGGTCCGTTTTGGATCGCCCGACGACTAGCCTGATGGGGTGAATATGAGCGAGAACGAGCGCGTACACAGTACGTGGTTACACAGCGAGCGGCCGGTGGCCGCCAAATTTGTGCGCCCGATGCTGCGCTTTACCCACATCGCAGCCGCAGGTGGTGTCGTCCTTCTTGTCGCCGCCGTGATTGCCCTGATCTGGGCGAATACTTTTGGTGAGTCCTACACGAACTTCTGGGCTACCGAAGTCTCGTTCGTCTTCGGTCCTATCCACCTCACCGAGTCGCTCAAAGACATCGTCAACGACGCGCTCATGGTTATATTCTTTTTTGTTGTTGGTCTTGAGATCAAACGCGAACTGGTGGTCGGTGAACTCAAGGACAAGAGGAAGGCGGCATTGCCGGCAATCGCAGCCATCGGCGGAATGCTCGTACCCGCGCTCATCTACGTCGCCCTGGCCGGTGGAGTAGCGGGAGCCGGTCATGGGTGGGGTGTCCCCATGGCGACCGACATTGCGTTCTCAGTCGGCGTTATCTCGTTGCTCGGGACCCGTGTTTCGATCGGAGCCAAGCTGTTCCTGTTGGCACTCGCCATCACCGACGATATCGGTGTGATTGCAGTGATCGCGATCTTCTACTCGGACAGCATTGCGATGGGATACCTCGTTTCCGGCATCGTCGGGCTCGGCGTTGTCTACCTGGCAGGCAAAGTCGGTATCCGTCACATGGGTTTCTACGTCGTCATGGGTATCGCCATCTGGTTCTTTGTTCTCGAATCCGGTGTACATCCAACCCTGGCAGGAGTTGCGCTCGGACTCATGACCCCGGTGTTCCCGTACTACTCCGACGACGAGTACTACCGTCGGTCACAAAGCATTATCGGACGTTATCAAATGGACTCGGCTTCACCGCTCAAGCGGGACCGTGTCGACCATGCCGCGCTACAACTCGCCAAAGTTGCGGAAGAGTCGGTATCACCATTGGACCGCCTTGAGACAACTCTCCACCCGTGGTCCGCCTTCGTTGTCGTGCCCCTCTTCGCCCTCGCAAACGCCGGCGTAAGTTTTGAGGGCATCAACATCGGTGAGGCGGTCACGTCCTCCGTCACGCTCGGTGTCGCCGCGGGACTCTTTGTGGGGAAGATCGTGGGCATTACCTTCTTCACATGGATCGCGGTGAAGACGGGACTGGGCCGACTCCCCCAACGCACCGGTTGGAGTCAAATCGTCGGCCTCGCGGCTCTTGCAGGTATCGGCTTCACGGTGTCACTGTTCGTGGCAGAGCTTGCGTTCAACGACCTGGCGATCACCAACCTCGCAAAGATCGGTATCTTCCTGGGATCCGGACTCTCGGGAGTCCTCGGCTACATGCTGTTGGCCCGGGGTAAGACCCCCGAGGAAGAAGTCGAGGCAACGAAAGAGGACCTCGGCCTCTCTCCGGCACCTCGGTAGACATCTTCTCTTGAC
>BDTL01000034.1 GCA_002898115.1 bacterium BMS3Bbin02
CAATGTTCTCATCCACGTCGACGCCCCCGGCGCTAAGGTCTGCGACGATCGCCTCGGAACTCTCGCGTGCCTTAGGGAGCTGATGTTTCGGGACGGTGAAGGAGATGTCCGTATACCCCTCCGTCGATACGTTTTGCACAATGAGGTCGACTGTGACTCCGGCGGCGGCCAGCGGCTCGAAGACTTTCGCCGCGATGCCGGGCGTGTCGGCAAGACCCTGGATGGTCACCTTCGCTTCCGATGAGTCGTGGGCAACCCCACGAACGATCGCTTCCTCCATTGTCTTCTCCTTGACCCAGGTGCCCTCTCCGTCGTGAAACGACGAGCGGACATGGATAGGTATTGAGTAGCGACGACCGAACTCAACCGAACGTGCCATCAGCACACCGGCGCCTGCGGACGCCATTTCAAGCATCTCTTCAAACGAAATCTCGGCCAGCTTCCGGGCATCCGGCACGACACGAGGGTCCGCGGAGTACACACCGTCAACGTCGGTATAGATCTCACACACATCAGCACCGAGGGCCGCCGCGAGAGCGACAGCGGTAGCGTCCGACCCGCCCCGTCCCAGCGTCGTCACATCTTTCGATGTTGGATCGACTCCCTGAAAACCGGCAACAATCACCACGCGTCCCTCTTCGATGGCGTCTCGGACACGATCCGCGCGGATATCGACAATCTCAGCTTCGCCGTGCGCGGCAGTCGTGAGAATCCCGGCTTGAGATCCCGTGAAGCTCACGGCCGGTACACCCAGGTCGTCGAGAGCCATTGCGAGTAGCGCCATCGAAATACGTTCGCCCGCCGTGAGCAGCATGTCCATTTCCCGGGGATGGCTACACGACGTGACGTCTTTGGCCAACGCAATAAGGTCGTCAGTCGTGTGTCCCATTGCGGAGACCGCAACAACTACGGCGTTGTCATCGCGGTACTTCGCGGCGATGCGCCGGGCGACGTTCTTTAGCCGTTCGGCATTGCCGACGGAGGTACCGCCAAATTTCTGCACTACCAGGGCCATAGCTCGGCAGTGTAGGAGGTTCCCCTGTTAGGCTAATCCACCCTGCAAAGGGCCATGGACCACGCTTATGGCGTTACGATTGGGTACAGTCGACCTATGGCGCTCCTATTCACAGCGATCGGCTTCGCACTCATCACCCTCACATGGGTGATCTATCTCGCCGCTATCCCGCGAGAAACCGTCCCCGCCCGCCCGATAGGTCATGTCGTCGCAATGCTCGTTGGACTCGCGGCGGTGGCGGTCGGCCTCGCGAGATCCTTTGACCCCATCGACGTGTTGTCGATCGTTCTCACCGTCTCCGCGCTCGGCCTCGCCGGTT
This sequence comes from bacterium BMS3Bbin02, assembly GCA_002898115.1. Classification (GTDB taxonomy): domain Bacteria; phylum Actinomycetota; class Acidimicrobiia; order Spongiisociales; family UBA5794; genus BMS3BBIN02. Next base: position 1,335 of record BDTL01000034.1, read on the forward strand.
TCTTCTTCTTCCTTCTGACAATCGCCCGACTGCCGGACGGAGAGCTGCAAGTAGGAGTGGGCGACGCGCTGCTCGGGTTCACCACTCACGATTCGTCCGGGATGCCCGTCAATACCGACGCCTGGCAGGGACAGCGCATCCTCCTGAAGTTCTTCCGGGGAAAGTGGTGACCGTACTGTTCCGCTGAGTTGCAGCGGTTCGAACGGATGCAGCCGCTGCTCCACAGGTATGGCGTTGCGACAATCGCGATCAGCAAGGACAGTGTCGAGGACGCTGCGGCACACAAAAGGCGCGACAATCTCTCGTTCGCACTGTTGTCAGACCCTGACCTTGAGGTCATCGGACAGTACGGACTGGTGCATCGTGCCGGATTCGAATTCGTCACCCGGTTTGTGTTCGGCCTCGCCCTGGGATATCCCGTCGGATTCAAGCAAATGGCAATCCCGACATCACTTCTGATCGACGAGAGCGGCACAGTTCGTTGGATCGACCAGGCCGAGGACTACCGCCTACGAGGAGACGAGAGCCGTATCGAACACGCACTCCGGGAAGTCTGGGGCGACCCGGAGCCGGAGTAGACCCACGTCCGTCGGTTGGCCTCTCCCCGCCAAGAAAATGTGTCGATGCACACGGCGCCGGCGGAAAGTCGGCATGAAACCCATGGCAGCCTAAGCTTGCGCACTATGGCTATCAAGACCCCCCTCAGAACCCTCATCGCCACTGCCCTCGTGGTCTCCGCCTGCGGTGGCGGCGCAACGGCGACGACCACTACAACAACGTCGTCCACCCCGCCTCAAGTCACCCTCGCCACAACAACAACGCAGCCATTCGCCAGACCGCCCGCGTCGTATTTCGAGTTCCGTCAACAGCCCGCAGCGTGCGGAGCCGAGACACCGCCTGAGGCACGCGACCTCAGATTCGACGCACCGGACGATATGGAGCTCAACCCCGGTGTCAAGCTCCTGGCAACGATCCAAACTTCCTGCGGGCCAATCGACCTGGAACTGGACCCATCGACCGCACCCGAGACGGTGAACTCCTTTGTGTTTCTAGCCCAGTCGGGTTACTACGACGGTACCGTTTCACACCGGGTGATCCCCGGCTTCATGATCCAGGCGGGGGATCCGACCGCGACGGGGATGGGTGATCCCGGCTATTCATTGCCGGACGAATTCCCCCCGGATGGGTTCATCTATGAAACCGGAGTCGTTGCCATGGCGAACGCGGGCGCCGGCACAACCGGAAGCCAGTTCTTCATCGTCACTGGAGATGCCAGCCATCTGCCACCGCTATTCACTGTGATCGGAATCGTCTCGTCCGGCCTCGACACCCTCGCGCTCATCGACCAGGTACCGCTCGGGCCGACCATCCGTGGCGAGGCTTCCGTTCCGCTCGAGTCCGTGTACATAGAGTCGATCACCATTACGCCTCTCGGATAGCGAGCACGACGGGCGCGACAGCCGCCAACACCGCGTCATCTCGATCCGATCGGAATCGCCGGTTGGACGCACCAAATTGCCGCGCGGTAGTCTTTGACGATGGGAACCACAAAACGGGAACGACAAAAGGCGAACCGCGAGGTGAAACGGGTGGCTGAGGCTAAAGCAGCGCGAATAGCCTCGGTGAAGAGGAACCTCATCAGGATGGTCAGGTGGGCTGTCGTGATCGCTGTCATAGTTGCGATCTACGCCTGGTGGGCAAACAGCGGCGACGGTTCGGTGGCGGCACTTGTCGCCGTGCATGTCGGTTGACCTTCATCTCCACAGCTCTATCTCGGACGGCAGCGAGAGTCCTGCCGATATTGTCGAGCTTGCAGTCGCGGCCGGACTCTCCGCAATTGCACTGACCGATCACGACATCCTTGACGGGATACCGCAAGCGCGCGCTGCGGCAGAGACGCACGATCTGGTGTTCATCTCCGGCGTTGAGCTCTCGGTTGATTGGAAGGGGGCGGCAATGCACATGCTCATGTACTTCCTCGAACCGGGTTCCGGACCACTCCAGGATCGTTTGGTAGCTGTGCGCGAGGGTCGTGCCATACGTAACGTTGCCATCATTGCCGCGCTGCAATCCCACGGCGTTGACGTCACGATGGAGGAAGTGGCAGCGGTTGCCGGCAAGGGGTCCATGGGACGGCCTCACATTGCCAGGGTTCTCATCGACAAAGGGATCGTAGGGTCCATGTCCGAAGCGTTCGACCAATGGCTCGCAACAGGGAGACCGGGGTACGTGTCCCGGGTCCGCCTGGACGCCTTCGAAGCAATCGACCTGGCACGACAGTCAGGTGCGGTCCCAGTCATCGCGCATCCACACACGCTCGCCCTTGGGGCGGACGAGTACGCCGGCGCATTCACTGACCTCACCGCAGCAGGTCTTGGTGGCATTGAGGCGTACTACACCGAGTACTCACAGGATCTCCGCGAGCACCTCGCCGGCATCTGTGGCGACCTCGGCATCGCAGCGACCGGCGGCTCGGACTTCCACGGAACCTACAAGCCGGACATCAAGGTGGGCATTGGTCTCGGTGACCTCCTGGTTCCCGACGATTCCATCCAACAATTGGTAGCCCAAGCCAGCCGTTGATCTCCTTTACCCGGGCACTAGACACGCCGATAGAACCCTGAGGACGGAGGGTTGTTGAGGATGTCAGACAGCATGGTTGCACAGCTAACAGCACCGATTAGCTACACCGCAGTGCGCACCGCATACAACGCGGTACGGGCGGTAGCCGGTGGTGTAGTCATGCTCGCATCAATCGCGATCTTCATCCTTGGTGGCCCGGGAGCATGGCTCGCTCTGGGAGCTGGAGTCGTCATGACTATCGATGGGCTCGCCCGCCTCAACCGGGGCGAAAGCGCCATCTATCCGCTTGTACTCGATGTCACAATCACGGGCGCCGGTCTCTTCTTCAACGGCGTAAACGCTGCAGTCGTCGTGGCCGGGATTCTCTACACGATCACGACAGCGCTCCTCCTCCTCCCTCCACCACGAGCACTCGCCGTCATTGGATATGCGGCTCTCTGGGGAGTTCCGCTGGTAACCCTTGACTCCATGTTCGGGACTGCGTCGGACGTGTTTGCCTGGTTGGTGACCGGAACGTTGATGGTCTATGTCGCGCTGCTTCTCATCTCGGCAGGCGTTGCTCTCCATCGAGCTCGGGCCGCCCACTATGAGGCGCTGGAATCCGAACGACGTTCCTCGGAGATCAAGAACGAGTTTGTGTCGATGGTGAGTCACGAGCTCCGGACGCCCCTCACATCCATCCAGGGATTCACCGAAACGCTTACCGATAGTTGGGAGTGGCTCGATCCCGGCGAGATCAACGAGTTCCTCACCATCATGCATGATGAGACAACTCACC
>BDTL01000035.1 GCA_002898115.1 bacterium BMS3Bbin02
AGTCGCTTCATAGAGATACGTTCGCACCTCATCACGGTGCTCAAGCACGACATCGACATGGCCCTCGATCAGCACACGAAGCCGCTCCGCGGCGGTCCCCTCCACCGTGTTGACAGCATCGGCCGACGCCTGGAAGAACCGGGCGCCACGCTCGACGACCTCAACGAGAAGCTGCTGTTTGCCGTCAACATGGGCGTACAGCGAGGAGCCCAGCAACCCCAGCTCGCGACCCAGGTCACGCATCGACGTACCGTGATAGCCGTACTGCGAAAACATCCGGCCTGCGGTCCGCACCACATCCTCGCGCGTGACCCGTGTCATATGTCGAAACTCAACACGACGGTGTCGGACACCGGATGGGACTGACAGGTGAGGATCTGGCCGGCGTCGACCTCTTCCTGGGTGAGACACCAGTTGTGATCCATCGTGACCTCACCCTCGACAACAATTGATCGGCACGAGGCACATGCACCGTTGCGACACGAGAACGGAGCGTCACGACGCACGGCCAGGACATAGTCGAGGATCGGAGCCCCATCGGTTGGAACGACCGTAGTCGTGGTCCGACCCCCAAGCGTGAAGTTCACCACCGATCCCGCATCGGTATCAGGAATCGGGGGAGCGGGACGGACCGCGTCGCGGTCGGCGAAGAACAGTTCCTGGTGAATTGCCGTGTCCGACACTCCACGACTGCGAAGCAGGTCAGTCGCCTCATCGACCATGCCAGCGGGTCCGCAGAGATACCACGTGTCGACTGCGTCGGCGTCGATCACCGATGCGAACAACGCCTCCAGCTTGTCGGCATCGAGGCGTCCCTCGAAAAGGGGGATCGTGTTCATTTCGCGACTCAGGAAGTGCATCAGCACAAAGCGTGCAGGGAACCGGTTCTTCAGGGCACTGAGCTCCTCAAGAAACATGATGGACAGTCCATCACGGTTGCCGAACAACAACGTGAAGACACTGTCCGGTTCTTCCTCCAGAGTTGTCGCGATCATCGACATGATGGGCGTAATACCCGACCCGGCCGCAATCGCCAGATAATGCATCGAGTTCGACGAATCGGGTGCGAGGACGAACTCGCCGGTCGGGGGTGTGACACTGAGGGTGTCTCCAGCGCCAAGCCGAGTATTCGCAAAGGTCGAGAATACACCACCGTCGATCTGCCTTACCGCGACCCGCAGATCCCCGGAAGCCACGCTCGAACAAATGGAGTACGACCGGCGAACATCCTCACCATCGATATCGGCACGGACGATGACATGTTGGCCGGGAGTGAACTGGTACAACTCTGCTAACTCATCCGGTACGTCGAACGTTATGAGCACAGAGTCATCGGTGAGTGTGCCAACAGATTCAACGGTCAAGGTGTGGAACTGTGCCGCAGTCATTAAATGGCCTTGAAATAGTCGAATGGTTCGAGACAACTACTGCACACCATCAGGGCCTTGCAGGCGGTCGAGCCAAACTCGGAAATGGTCTTGGTTTCCTCAGACGCGCATTGCGGGCAGAGGATTGTCGGCGCAGTGGATGTGACGGCATCGGGAGGGGCGATACCGAAGTTGGCCATCTGCTCCCTGGCGTCGTCGGTCATCCAGTCGGTTGTCCACGCCGGTGTGAACACGGTCTCGACCTCGACACGTTCGACACCTGCGTTGCCGAGCGCGGCCTTGATGTCTTCGACGATGACACCCATGGCGGGGCAGCCGCTGTAGGTCGGCGTGATGGTAACCAGGACCGAGCCGTCATCACTGAGAGCGACGTTGCGTAGTATCCCCAGGCCCGCGATCGTGAGCACAGGAATCTCCGGGTCAACTACGGCGTCGAGCAGCTCGCGGATACGTTCGAGGGTCATCTCTGCCATCACCACTCCATGTTTGGGAACGTGCGCTGCATCCATTGCATCTCGGCAAGCAGGTACCCGAGATGCTCGGTGTGCATGCCGGTCCGTCCGCCGGTCGCCTGATACGGGTCGGAGGGGTGCGTGAGCGTCGCTTCGGAAAGCACGGTGCTGACCCTCGTTTCCCACGTTGTCTGCAAGCGCGCAGGATCAACACCGATGCCGGCGAGGACCATCTCATCGACGAGAGCATCGCTCTCAAAGAGTTCGCCGGTGAAACGCCAGAACCCGTCGACGGCGGCCTGCATCCGAGTGTGGCTCTCGTCGGTGCCGTCGCCGAGGCGGACCACCCACCCGGAGGCATGACGCAGGTGATAGGTCGCTTCCTTGAGCGCCTTTGCCGCAATCCCGGAAAGCGTCTCGTCGCAAGACGAAACAAGCGCTTCCCAGAGCAACGTCTGATAGGCGGCGAAGAAGAACTGTCGCGCAATGACGTCACCGAACCCGACGTGTGGTTGTTCTACGAGAAGAACGTTCGAGAACTCCCTCTCGGTTCGGAGAAAGGCCAGTGTGTCGGCCGTGATGCCGGCACCGCCGAGGGACGCAGCGTACTGGTATAGGTGCATTGCCACCCCGATGTGGTCGAGTGACAGATTGCCGATAGCGAGGTCTTCCTCAAGTTCGGGGGCCTCTGAGATGTACTCGGCCAGACGCTGGCCGATGATCAGGTTGTCATCGGCGTGACGTACGAGGTATGTCGCCAGAGGAGCGGTGGTCGTCACGGGACTCACAGTTGGCCGACCTCGGGCGGAATGTCGTAGAAGGTTGGATGGCGATACGGCTTGTCGGCGAACGGTTCGAACAGCGACTCTGAATCGTCGGAAGCGAAGATCTCTGTCGATGGGACGACCCACACACTGACACCTTCGGCACGGCGGGTGTAGCTGTCGCGGGCGTTCTGGACCGCAGTCTCCGCGTCGGGTGCGTGCAACGAGCCGACGTGGGCATGGCTGAGTCCGCGTTTCGGGCGGACAAACACTTCCCACAGCGGCCACCCACGGCTGTCGAAGCCGAATGCGACTTCTTCTGTTTCTTCACCGGGGACGTCGGGTACTTCGTAGGTCATGCTGTCTTCTCAAGTTCCGTCCGTTGTTTGTGTGCGTACGCTGTGGCCGCCTCGCGGACCCATGCTCCGTCGTCCCACGCCTTCACCTTGTGAGTGATCCGTTCCCGATTGAGGCGTCCGTTGCCCTTGACGGTGTCCCAGAACTCGTCCCAGTCGATCAGTCCGATGCTCCAGTGACCGGTGTCCACGTCGAACCTGAGATCAGGGTCGGGCACGGTGCATCCGAGGTAGTGGGCTTGGGGGACGGTTTGGTCGATGTAGAGCTGGCGCAGTTCGTCGTTCGTGACCCGCTTGATCTTCCACTCGATCGACTGTGGCGTGTTCGCCGAATCGGAATCATGGGGACCGAACATCATCAACGCCGGCCACCACCACCTGTCGATCGAGTCCTGGAGCATGGCACGCTGTTCCTCCGTCCCTCTGCTGAGCGCCAGGAGGATCGAGTAACCCTGGCGGGCGTGGAAGCTCTCCTCCTTGCAAATCTTGACCATTGCCCGGGCGTAAGGACCGTATGACGTTCGTTGGAGCGCGATCTGGTTAACGATCGCGGCGCCGTCGACCAGCCAGCCGATGGTTCCCATGTCGGCCCACGAAAGGGTCGGGTAGTTGAAGATCGACGAGTACTTCTGCTTGCCATCGTGGAGGAGTTGCTGCATCTCGTCGCGTGAAATCCCCAGTGTTTCCGCTGCCGAGTAGAGGTAGAGACCATGACCGGCTTCGTCCTGTACCTTCGCAATGAGGGTCATCTTGCGTTGCAGGGTTGGTGCCCGCGTGATCCAGTTCGCCTCGGGCTGCATGCCAATCACTTCAGAATGGGCGTGTTGGGCGATCTGACGGATGAGTGTTTTACGGTACCCGTCGGGCATCCAGTCCCGTGGCTCGACCTTCTCGTCTGCGTCGATGAGCTCTTGAAAGCGGATCTCGCCAGCCGTTGTCTGCATCGGTATCTCCGTGGTTGGGACCGTAGTACCCATCGACAATAACAAACGAACGTTCGTTTAACAAGAGTGTGGTTCTGCTCGTTAGAGAACGCGATCTAGACTCGCTGAAAAGAGGAGCAGGGATTGGCGACCGATACCGAGACACGGCCGGAAGACACCGAACCACAGTCTGAGAAGACTCGACGAGATATCAAAGTCAGCAAAGTACTTCTAGGCCTCGCCGCGCTCAGCTCGGTTGCCGTGCTGGCCTCAGGGTGGATCGGATCGCTCATCGCGATTCCGGACCACGAGATCGCTCGGCCCATTTTCGGCAACATCCCTGCCGTGATGATCGCCACCTTCTATGTCGCGGTCGCGGCGTTCCTCGGGATGACGTTCTACCTGTTCGCGCAACGCGCAAAGAACTGGGAGCGGGGCGCACCCGACGACCGCACCCGGATGTGGAAACGGCGCATCCACGCTGCCCGCGAAGGCCTCTCCATGAAGACTCTGATGCGTGATCCGAGCGCTGGAGTCATGCATGCCGCTATTTACTACGGATTCCTCGTACTCTTTCTGGGTACTCTCACCCTCGAGATCGATCACCTCCTCCCGACCAACGTCCAGTTTCTCAACGGTCGTGTCTACCAGGGGTACTCGCTAATCCTGGACATCGCCGCGGTCGTGTTCCTTGCCGGAATCGCTATGGCGTATGTGCGGCGTTACATGACCAAACCA
>BDTL01000036.1 GCA_002898115.1 bacterium BMS3Bbin02
GCCACCCTGTCGACCGTTGCGTCGACCGGAACACCCTCAAGATCTGTTGTCTGGTAGCTGACCTTCTGCTGTTCTCCCGGTTTCGTTGGCAGATTCTCCGGGGTGACCTTCCCACAGATCGATGCCTTCTTCAGCCCTCTCTTGAGCTTCCTCCACTGGTCCAGCAGTTCGCCCGCCAGATCAAGGCGGGTGTCGCCCACTGCCTCGATACCGACGATGACCCGAACAGGATCGGTATCGAGGAGGCGCACACTACCTAAGAACTTACCTTCCAGTGGAGAGATCTTGACGGTCAGCAGAAAGTCGCTTGTGAGCGCATCACCGACACGGGTGTTCACGTCTCCCAACGTGCCTGGGTCCATGAGTTGGCGACCTGCTTCGGCTGTGAAGTTATCTTGGATGTCGGCGGAGGTAGTCCACTGCACACGTTTAACCGAATCCGTTAGCCGACTGGTGAGGACTGCCGCGATCATGTCGAGTGTGAACCCGGTTTGCTGGTCCTCTGTCGCGGCCGAGAATGCGTAACCGCTCCGGCACGGTTCGTCAGACGATGACCCACCGAACAGCTTCACCTCGACTGCACGCGGCTGTTCAGGTAGCGAGCGTGCCGCGGTTTCGAGACCACCGAAGAGGACACACCTAAACGTCCCCTCGATGGTTGCCTCACCGATCGCGCCAGCGATGTCTCCACGGAAAGCTCCCCCTACTGCATCGACGCCTTCGACCATCGCGAATTCGATATCCACCGCAAAGGTCCCGGTCGAGGCATCGTCGGAGAACAGGTCGGTAGCAGTGAACGTCCCCTCGTACCGACCGGTACCGTCGAAATCTTCCACATCAAGTCCGAAGAGAATCAGCTCGTCGGTGCCACTCGCGTCCAAAGACACACCCAGCACGCCGTTACTCATCGAGCAGTCGGCAAGTCCTGTCGGGCCGAGAAGGATGTCCCCTGTCGATTCAGCTTCGAAGCTGAAGAGGTCATCAAGCGTGAGCCCACCCAGGAATGTGCCCGGGGCCGGACCCGTGTCAACCGGCGCCTCGCCCGTTCCGATATCGATGCTCTCACCGCACTTGACCCGCAGGACCATCGGTGAAGCCGCGGTTCTACCGGTGCCGCGGTACGCCGAAACGACCACAGTTCCGGGCCGTACGTCGAGCGAGAATGTGCCGTCCTCGGTCTCGGCGCTGATCGCCGCCACTTTCGTATCGATCCACGACGCACGGACAAACCCCGAAGTACCCAGGTCACCGGTGATGACCCCTGCAGTGTCGCAGCGCCGAATGAGCTGCTCAGTTGATGCGTACGCTGGGTCGCCCTCGTAGAAGGAGCGCTGATCGAGACGCGCCGGGTCATCGGCGACCAGCCGGACCTTCCCATCAAAGTCAGATGGAAGCGTCCAACGACTCACCCCGACCGGTAGGCCCTCTGTGCTCAGCGAGGTGACCGGTGCAAGGTCGACAAGGGGGTGTGGCACAAGCCGATCTACTGAACCGCTGCTGTTGGTGACCTCAAGTGCGACCAACATGTCCGAGGGTATTGCGTACGTCGTCGCGACGATCTCGAGCTCCTCGCCAGACAACAAGAACTCCGGCACATTGACCCACAGCCCCGGACCGTCCGAGACACTGACGAACCCGATAGCGGACGAGTCACCGTCGACCTTCATCTGGTAGGTTCCTTCGGCTGTACCACCGGGGACCGTGAGGGTTACCGAACCGTTCACCAGCGGCGCCGATACTATGTCACCGCTCGGGCCAACCATCACGACCGTGCCTGTGACACGAGGGTCCGTGGCGACAACCACGTCGTCGCCAGGCTCAACAATCGGGTCGGACGGAGTGAGGATCGGCACGGGAGGGATATCCTCGAAGGTGCCGTCCGGAGACGACACCGACCCATCCGAGGTTGAAGTATTCGTCGCGTCCTGGGAGGACACCGACGACTCCGAACTGCCCCCGGGAGAACAGGCACTCGCCACGAGCGCCATTGCCATCAACGCGATCAGTAAACGTCGCACCAAGATCCTCCCGTCCTACGGGTAATCTCGCTGGCGGACCAACCCTGTGCAACATCCGGGCAAACCTGTCAGCGGGCCCTCATTCGTGTCTAACTTTCTCATCCTATAGAAAGAACATGCCCTCGTGGAAGAAGCGTTTGAATCAATTCCCACGGTCACGCCTCGCGACGACGACCATCCAACAACGTCCCGATGTCGCCGTCCCTGGCGCCTTTGCGCTACCGTCAAAGGTATGAACACACCACCGACGCTGTTCTCCGAGGAAGAGATCGCTAGTCAGGTCACCGTCCTCGCCACCGAGATCGATGAGGCTTACGCCGATGCCGACCTGCTCGTGTTGATCGGCGTCCTCAAGGGATCCTTTATCTTCCTTGCCGACCTGGCCAGGAAACTCACGATCCCGCACCGGGTCGAGTTCATTGCGGTGTCGAGCTACGGGACGCGCGAAAGCGAGACAGCCGACTCCGTTCGTCTGCTGATGGACGTCCGTCACCCCGTCGTAGGGGAGCATGTCCTCCTGGTGGAGGACATCGTCGACACCGGGCACACCCTCGCCTACCTCAAGCGCCTCCTCGGGGCACGCAACCCGGCGTCGCTCAAGACCTGCACGCTGCTCCACAAACCCGACCGAACCGAAGAAGAAGTCGAGCTCGACTTCCTGGGATTCACCATCCCGGATGTGTGGGTGGTTGGTTACGGTCTCGACTACGCCGAGCGATACCGAACCCTCCCCTACATCGGCGAGCTCCCACCGGAGATGCGCTAAACACAGCGAGAACGCTGGACCCCTACGAGCCGCGCCACGGACCTACCCGATGGACGACTCGCGAACCGGCTTGGCGTGCTGAAGAACATCCGTCTCGTATGTCGCATGCCCACGAGCCCTCGCGGCGGCTCGCTGCCGCCGCACCCGCTGCGACAACATTGTCGATTGATGCACACAAGAGCGAGGGTTCGCGCGGCAAACGCATCGCGTACCTTGACAAACACCCGCAATATGTAAAGATGCGTTCATAATATCTTGCTTAAAGGACCATGTGTGTCAGGACGGTCATGGACGGATCTGTTGGGTCGGACCTATGCCTACGACCCGTATGTGGCAGCGCCGATCGCAGATCTCGAGATTGCGACATCGGAGGCGACAACTTTCGCCGTTGCGGAGGCCTCTCGGGCATTGGGTACTGTCCCGGCCATGCCCGGCGCGGGAATCGCGTCCGTGTTGTATCGGTCGGAGTCGAGCGCGTCCTCGATCATCGAGGACATCAAGGTGGGGCCGCGTCGTGTTCTTGAGGCTGAGGCTGCCGGGGACGACGAAATCCGCGACCCAATCGCCGATCGAATCGTCAGAAACCTCAAGGGATTGCGCAATGCGTTCACAACACCGTATCCAGGCAAGTCGGATGACTACCTGAGGTGGCACCGCCTCCTCATGGAGAACCATCCACGACTCAAGCCAGAGGACATCGGCGCCTACCGAACCCAACAGAACTGGATCGGCGGCGACGCCTACGGTCCGCGGAACGCCGTGTTCATTCCGCCGGCGCCGGAAGACGTGGGCCTTCTGATCGAGGATCTCGCGAGGTACACGGCGCGAACCAACATCGCCCCTGTGGTCCAGGCTGTCGTCGCCCACGCCCGCTTCGAGGTGATCCACCCCTTCGTCGACGGAAACGGACGAGTCGGCAGAATGCTCACCCAACATGTGCTCGCCGGCCGACTCAAGATCCACGCCCCCGTACCCATATCAATACCCTGGGCTCGGGACACCGATGCCTACATCGACGGATTGCGGTCGTTCCAGGCCGGTGACATGGACCGGTGGATCGAATTTGCGGCGATGTCGATCGTCGATGCGGTCCGGTGGATGCACACCGTCGAGCAGAGAGTCTCATCGTTGATAGCGTCGTTGGACGACAGGTCTCGGTCACGAGGCAAATCTGTCGCGTCTCAAGTCATCCTGGATCTGCCCGACCATCCTCTTGTCGATGCCGAGACCGTTGCGGACCGGTACGGAGTTAGCCGCCAGGCAGCCCATGAAGCCCTGACCCGGTTGAGCGAAGACGGTGTTCTCGACGAGCGATCATTCTCCCGCCGCATACGCGCAGGACGCCCTCGCCAGATGTTCTCGAACACCGAACTGATAGCGCTACTCGGCGAAATCGTCACGGGGTAGCAGCCAGCACAGCCCAATCCAGGTGACGAATGCTCTCGTCGTCCAGGTTGGAGTGGCCGACGCCGTGACGCCGGTCCGCCACGGCTCCGAGCGCCGATTCCAGCGTCGCGATACCGTACGATATCGGTACGTTTCCACTATCGTTGCAAGGCTCGTTTACAATACTGTCCTAATTTGGTACGGTATCGCGATGACGACTATGGACCGGATTCTTGAGATTGCAGCCGACCAACACGGCTATATCACCGTGCGTCAAGCCACCGATGCCGGGATCCCGCCCGTAGAGCTCCGGAAGCTCGCCCACCGCGGACGCCTGGACCACCCTGCCCATGGCGTGTACCGCGTGGCGGCTTTCCCCAGGCGTGCACACGGCGAGCTGATGGAAGCGACACTGTGGGCAGACGGGCGAGGCGTTGTCTCTCATGAGACCGCTCTTGCCCTGTGGGATCTCGCCGACCTCAATCCACAGCGAATCCACCTTACCGTCCCACCTCCGTACCGTCCTCGCAAACGAGGCGGTGACAG
>BDTL01000037.1 GCA_002898115.1 bacterium BMS3Bbin02
CCGGGAACCATCGTCTCGATCCCACCTAGATTCGCAGTCGGGAAACCGATCGTCCGTCCGCGCCCATCACCGGCGACGACCGTTCCAGAAACCATGTGGTTACGACCCAGGAGATGAGCAGCCCCGGCAACATCGCCTAGCTCAAGAAGCCCACGAATTCGTGTGGATCGGATCGGCACGCCGGCGTCAACGATGTCGTCGACCACAACGACCCCAAATCCCAGGTCGTCTCCCAACTCCCGGAACGTCTGGGAAGACCCCGCTGCGCGAGCGCCGAAGCGGAAGTCGGAACCGATGACCACGACGACCGGGTGAAATGTTTCGACAACCACACGCTTCACAAAGTCTTCAGGCTGCATCGCCGCGGTCGCGCTGTCGAACGGCATTGGAGCCACGATATCGGCGCCGTGTAACTCGAGATATCGAACACGATCGTCGAGGGTCAAAAGGGCGGGCGGGACATGCGCGGGAGAAACCACCGACGCTGGATGCACCGCGAACGTCAACACCGCCGCAGGCACGTTGTATTCTCCAGTGCGTTCGAGGATCGCCTGGTGACCTCGATGCACACCGTCATACACCCCGATGGTCAGAGCGGTCTGCCCATCAATCCGCCATGACTCCCATCCACCGTGCAGCCTCACGACGGCATCACCGCGGCTGGAACCACAGCAGCCCCCTTCGTCTCGTACACGGCCAGGAGGGACCCGTCGTTCACCATTCGGACGTAAGCGCCTTCCTCGAGCTCAAACTCGGATGCGTCGATCTTGGCCCCGTTCCGCACCCGCGACGCAAGTTCATCAGGGAGATCGAAGCGTGCCAGGTCTGGAAGTCCGTCCACCGCGGGCAAGAGCATCTCCCCGATGCATTCTTCGTCCGCCGCGGTCTGCAATGCATCGATCGTGTGCGCCTCGGCGACGCTCAGAGATCCGTTGGCAGTTCGCCGGAGTGCAGTCAGGTGGGCCCGGGACCCTACTCCCCTAGCTATGTCATCCGCCAGAGTTCTCACGTATGTCCCCTTCGAACAGGTCACGGAGAACGTGACGGTGGCTGTCTCCGATGCCATCTCGACATCGGTGACGGCAAGGTCGTAGATCGTCACCGGACGAGCAGGGCGTTCAATCTCCTTACCCTCTCTGGCCAGCTCATACAACCGTCGGCCGTCGATCTTGATGGCAGATGTCATTGGTGGCACCTGCTCGATATTGCCGATCAACGACCGGGCCGCGGTGCGAATCTGCTGTTCGGTTGCCTGCAACGGGCGCTCCTCGACAACCGTTCCATCGGCATCGAGAGTGTCCGTCGCCACACCGAACAGTGCCGACGCCTCGTATCGCTTGCGGCCCTCCTGAACAAAACGTAGGAGCTTTGTGCATGCTCCTACGCCCAGCACCAACAGACCGGTCGCCATTGGGTCAAGCGTGCCGGCATGCCCGATCTTCTTGGTGCGCAGAAGTCCACGCATCTTCGCGACAACGTCGTGAGACGTCCATCCTCGGGGTTTGTCAACAAGCAAGAAACCCTGCACGGCTAGACAAGCAACTCCGTGATCTTGGCGATCACTTCGTCGGGACTCTTACGGACAAAAAAACCCGCGGCGTTATGGTGCCCACCTCCACCGAACACTTGAGCAATAGCGGCAACATCAGTTGCACCCCGCGAGCGCAAGCTCCCCTTGGTTTCATTCTCACCGATCTCTTTCAGAAGACACGCTACGTCGGCACCGACCGTGACCCTGATGAGATCGATCAGTCCGTCAGCATCCTGACGTTCCATGGAGGCGGCTTCAAGATCGGATCGCAGCAAGACGGACCATACGAACTTGCGTTCCTCGTCGAAAACGGCACGCGACATCACCGCTCCTGCAACCTTCAGATACGCAAACGGGGATTGTTCATAGACCTCCTGGCCGACCTTGTCCGGCTCCACGCCATGTTCGAGCAGCTCTGCCACGATTCTGTGTACGTGAGGTGTCGTCATCGAGTACTGAAACCGTCCGGTATCGGTAAGGACGCCTGTGTAGAGCGCTGTCGCAGCGGTCACGTCGAGCGACCAGCCGAGCCGTTGAATGATATGGAACGCCATCTGAGCGGTACTCGCGGCAGTTGGATCAATGAGGTTGACGTCACCGAATCCCTCGTTGGACCCATGGTGATCAATAACGATCAGTTTCGGAGCCTTCCGCGCATATGGCAGCAAGTCCGAGAGGCGGTCCGGGGCGGCGACATCACAACTCACAACCAGATCGACGTCGGCCGGGAGCTCGCCCGGCGCCACCAGGAGGTCATTGTCCAGAAACGCAAGAGTACGTGGTAAAACGAACGGCATCGGAAAGGACGCCACCGCTGCTTTGCCCGCTTTCCGGGCAGCCCGGGACAGGCCGACAATAGTGCCAAGAGCATCACCGTCCGGTCCGACGTGACCAAGGAATACGATCGATGCCGCACCGTCGATGAGTTCGACCGCTTCCGCCATCGCCTCTTCAAAGGGTGTCATTGGGTTACCCCCTGGTCACTTTCCTCAGTTTCGATCTCCCCAAGGATACGGGTGATTCGCATTCCATTTTCAACCGCAGTATCAACAGCAAACTCGATCACAGGCGTGAACTTCATGCGTACCTGGCGAGCGACTTCAGCCTGCACACGCTTCGTTGCACGCTCCAACGCATCGCCAGAGGCCTTGCGCTCCTCGGCTGTCCCGAGAGGCGAAAAGTACACGACCGCCTTACGCAGGTCCGGTGAACAGTCAACTCCCGTGATGGTCACAAACCCGAGTTCAGGATCGATGAGCTCGGCAACAGCCTCGGCAACAATCTCCTGGACAAGACCGTTGACCTTGCGGATGCGGGGGGTCGGTGACTTACTCATTGGTCATCGTCAAGATAGAGAATTTCGAACGAAAGGAGGTCAAGAGCTTGGCGGGAGTGAAGGAGCGCATCGACCTCATTGACTAGCTGCTCAAGACGCTGAGGATGGGACGCAACCACGGCAACGCCGAGTGTTGATCGCTGCCATAGGTTCTGGTGATCGATTTCGGAAACACCGATCCCGTCCCGGGAAGCGAGTGCTGAAATGACTGATTTCACCACGTGACGTTTCTCCTTCAGCGACTGGGCGCCGGTGATACGGAGTTCCGCCCGGATTCCGGCCACCAGCAGTCTCATTCCTACGTCCTAGCGACCTCGTTGACTTCGTATGACTCGATCGTGTCACCCTCTTTGATGTCACGGAACTTCTCAAGCCCGATCCCGCATTCAAACCCGGTCGCCACTGTCTGGACGTCGTCCTTGAACCGCCGCAAGGAAGCAATCTTGCCGTCGTAGATGACGACACCCTCGCGGACAAGACGTGCGCGTGCGTTGCGGCTGATCTCACCCTCGGTGACGTAACTACCCGCCACCAGGCCGAGGCGCGGCGCCCGAAACACTGCCCGAACCGCGGCAACGCCGAGGAACGACTCCACCTCGTCAGCAGAGAGCTCACCAAGGAGCATCATCTCAGCATCGTCAAGCAACTCGTAGATGATCGAGAACGTTCGAATGTCGATTCCGGAATCCTTCGCCGCCCGACGTGCGTTGGTATCCGGACGTGCGTTGAACCCGTAGATGACCGCGTTCGAAGCCTCAGCGAGCATGACATCGTTTGCCGTGATTCCACCGACGGCACCGTGGATGATTGTGATCCGTCCATCTTCACGCGTGATCTTCGCGATGGAGTCGCGGATGGCTTCGAGAGAACCATGGGCATCTGCTTTGACGATGATCCGAAGCTCGGCATGATCCGACGTGCGAAGGTGCTCCAGTAGCTGGCCCAGTCTCTCTGTTGCGGTGGGAACCCGCAGCTCGGATGCGCGAACATCGGTGGTGCGGGCGTCGGCGAGTTTGCGAGCCGCCCGTTCGTTCTTCGCAACCTGGAACATATCGCCCGCGACCGGCACATCGCTCCACCCCGTTACAAGCACCGGCGTGGACGGTCCCGCGGTTTGTACCCGTTCACCCTTGTCGTTGAACATCGCCCGCACTCGCCCGGACGACTCGCCGGCAACGATTGCATCGCCCCGCTTAAGCGTGCCACGCTGAACAATGACGGTTGCCACCGGCCCGCGACCAACTTCAAGCTGGGCCTCAATCACCGTACCGATCGCTGGAGCGGACGGATTTGCTTTGAACTCCTCGACCTCTGCAATCAGACCAATCATCTCAAGCAGCGTCTCAACACCGTCGCCCTTCAGCGCGGACATCTCCACAGCGACGACGTCACCACCAAGCTCTTCGACAACAATGTTGTGTTGAGTCAACGCTGCTCGCACGGCGGACGGATTCGCTGCGGGAAGATCCATCTTGTTGATCGCGATAATGATCGGCACGTCGGCTGCCTGAGCATGACTAATTGCTTCTGCTGTCTGCGGCATCACGGAGTCGTCAGCAGCGACAACAATCACAGCAATGTCCGTGACGTTGGTTCCACGCGAACGGAGTGCGGTAAACGCCTCGTGGCCGGGTGTGTCGAGGAACGTAACGGTGGTGTCGGCAACGGCGACCTGGTAGGCGCCAATGTGCTGGGTAATACCGCCTGCTTCTCCAGCGATCACGTTTGCGTGGCGAATAGTGTCGAGAAGCTGCGTCTTCCCGTGGTCAACATGCCCCATGACGGTGACAACCGCCGGTCGAAGTTTCAGCGAGTCGGGGTCATCGGTGTAGTCGATCTTGTGCGAAACGGGTCCGGATGGTTCCTCGACCTCGTCCGCTTCCTCGACAAGAACCTCGTATCCGAATGCAGTCCCGAGCTTCTCCAGCGCATGCTCCGGGATTGCACCGCCTCCTGGAATCATCTCCCCCATACCCATCAGCTCTTTGACAACGTCGCCGGTACGCTTGTCGATCAGCCGAGAGAAGTCACCAACCGTGATGCCCGGCGCGACGAGCAGCATGTTCTCGCCAAGTTCCTTCTTCTTCCCCAGCGGCTCCAACGCTTCGAGCACCGGTGGGAGGATTGCTTCAGCGATCGGATCAAGAATCTCCTTGGGCCG
>BDTL01000038.1 GCA_002898115.1 bacterium BMS3Bbin02
AGTCGAGGTACCGATCGCGTACTGGAGCGATTTCGACCCCGTTGCTGGACCGGCAGGCCTGCCCGAGGACACGTTGCGACTAAGGATCGAGTATCAGGTGCTCGATGCTCGAAGGGCGACGGCGATCGCAGCGTTCTGCGAAGAGGCTGTTGTTGCCGCAGCCGATCTCGCCGAATTCGATCATGTCCGCCTTCTGCAGGGTCTCGAAGCAGCGGAGGCTGCAGCGGAGCAACTTCCCCCGTTGACTCGAGATCGGCTCCTGGCAGAAACCGCGACGCTACGTCGCCAGATGGAACAATGGTTTGGCCCGACACCCGGGCATGGAGGATTCAGTACAACCGCAGTGGTTGAGATAATCAACCGGCTGTGCAGCGTCGAGATGCTGTCCGTCGGAGTCCAAGCCTGACCGACCACGAGTCCCCGGAGGGCGTTGGCGGTTGGCTCCGCTACCTATACACGCGAAAACAGACAAGGGTCCAGCCCATGCCTGCTCGCGCTCTCGTCTGTTAACGGGTTAGTACTGGACCGATTCGACTTCCTCGAAGATCTCCATTCTCGGAGCGCTTTTGACCCCGGCACGTCCCATGGCTTGCTTCAGGTCCGCATTGTTCAGGAACGCGCGAGCGGCGTCGACCGTGTCGAAGCCGGCAACAACTGTGATGTTGTTGGCATCATCAACGCTGCGGTTGATCCTGTGGAAAAGGGCACCCATCGTCTTCGGTGGGATCTCGTCAAAAACAGCCTTCCATTGGTCGTAGTCGGCTACGTCGTGGTTGACAGCGACAACTTTCATCTTTCTCTCCTTCTTCTAGGTCTCTGTGCGCATTGCCGCGCACAGTTCTTGCTCAGTTCCCGGCGAATAGTTCTTCGCTCAAGAACTGGTTCAGAACTCGTGGTGTGAATCCCTCCAGGGCCTCGGTGATCGGCGCGGTGTCGCCGAGGTAGGTCGTGGATTGGAAATAGTCGAAGAGTTCGGCATACAGATCCTTGTGTACATCTGATATCGGGAACCCGTCGACGTAGTCGCGTGTGGACACGTCGGCCTCGTAATACGCGACGTCCCTGCCGAGTGTGGCGGTCGCTGCGTCGGCGATCTGCTGACCAGTGATGCCTCCTGGGATGTGAATATTGAATGCGCGGCCGGTAGGGCCAAGTTCGAAGAAGGCCACTGCCGCGGTGACGATGTCGTTGATGTCGGTAGCAGCCCACACCATGTCCCCAGGCCACGGCATACTGACAACGCCCTGCTCAAGATAGTCTCGAGCTGCCCACAGATTCTGGAGGAACCAACCAGGACGCAGGATTGTGTATCCCACCCCGGCGCTCGCCAGTGCGCGCTCGATGGGTGTCTTGTTGTCAAGAATGCCGGCACCCGTGTCGCCGCGGTCGGCGTCGAGAGCGGTGTGCAAGATGACGTGGCTAACACCGTGCTTCGCTGCGGCGTCGATGACGTTTGCGGTGACCGACGTCTCGGCGACTAACGGTTCGTCGCCGCTCAACGTAGGTGTGAGGTACACCCCGCCGGCACCATCGAGCGCATCGACGGCTTGATCGGCGTCGGCAAGATCCGCTTGTACCCATTCAACACGATCGGCGGGTTCTCCCGGATTGCGTGAGATCGCTGTCACATGATGACCACCGCCTGCGAGCCGTGCGACAAGGCGGCTCCCGACGTTTCCTGTTGCTCCTACGACTGCGATGGTGTCCATTTCTCTGCCCTTCATTCAGGAAAGGTTGCGGGACGTCTCGACGTCTTGCCCGTCAACCGACTACACTACGACTCTGAACAGTCCGCAAGTGAATAGTTCAGAATCGGACTATGATGATTAGAGCAGAATGAAACAGAGAAGTCAAGAAGAACCTCGTCGAGCGAGAGGTCTCACGCCTCGAGACCGTGCCTGGCGTTCGATCATGGAGATCCATGGCACCGTTGTACCCAAACTCGACCGCGATCTCCTCGAGAAGTCAGGGATCGATATCCATACGTACGATGCTCTGCTTCACGTCTTCGAGGCGGGCAAGCAGGGAGTACGAATGGCAGATCTTGCTGCCGCGGTAGTCATCAGCAAGTCCGGTATCACCTCGTTGGTAGATCGACTCGAGGCAGGCGGGTCCGTGCAACGCAACCCCGATCCGGACGATCGGCGGGCAACCCGAATCACTCTGACACCCTTGGGCGAGGAAACGTTCCGAGCTGCCGCACAGGTTCACCTAGCCAGCATTGAGGCGCACTTTGCTAGTCTGATTACTGACGAGGAGGCCCAAGTCATCTCAAAAACACTTGACCGGGTCCGCTGCGATGGTGAGACACAAGCCTGAGGAGTAACCCATCGGTTTCGACTCTCGACGGTGCACACTCGCGGTGAACCTTGTGGACTGAGCATTGTACGGTAGGAGTCATTGTCCAGCATCACTGGTCGAACACCGCCTCCGCCTCACGAGGCCGCTCAGAACTCGGTGGCGAACACCCTTCGAACATATCGGTCGAAATGGGGGATGGCGAATTCCACCCAGCCGTAGCGGGGCGCATAGATCACGCCCTCGGCGATCAGTCGGTCGCGGAATGCGGCCACCTGAGGCGTTGACTTACCCGCCGCAGCCGCTACTTCACCCGACCTGTGCGGGCCGGGTCCGAGCGATGCCAGGGCCTGCACATAGGCAACTTCCGAGGCCGGGATGCGTGCGATCCGCGCAGCAAAGAACGAGGAATCAAGCGCATGGTTGGCGTTCGGCGCCGCCCGCTCGACGTCAGCCCCCGAAATCGGATCATCGGTCGCAGCGTTCCACGTGTGATATGCCCACGTCTGAACGAAGAAGGGGAACCCGTCGGAGTGGTCGACGATCTTCTCGGTTGCCTCCGACGACCACGAGATTCCGATCTCCTGCGCAGGCTCGACGATCGCTTGCACCACCTGATCCGGGGTGAGTGGCCCGAGATCGGCGACCGTGAACATCCGTTCGGCGTAGGTGACTGCTTTTGCGACTTCACCAACCAGGTTGGGGAGGCCCGCGAGGAGACCGTATAGCGGGAGGCCGTCTTGGCTGCATCGATGAATGCCGGCGAGCAGCCGACGTAGATCGTGATGGTCGAGCATCTGGGCCTCGTCGAGGGCCACCATCACGCCGAGATCCTCGTCCGCCGCCACGGCGGCAATGTCGGCAACGACGTCGGCCAAGGCTTCCCGGTCGGCGCGAGCGACCTGACGTTCGATCGCGACACCGGTGCCTACAACGGTGAGCGAGACGGACTCGATCGAGCGCAACGCCCGGCCGACCTTGGCGCTACTGTCGAACTCCTCGACAATGCGACGCGCCTGGCGAAGAATGCTGCGGATGGTGTCGTCACCGCCAAGAGCTTCAACGCGAATGACCCGATAGCCGACATGCTCGGCGAGCGCTGCCAGCTTGCCGAGAAGCACAGTCTTGCCGACGCCGCGCAGACCGGTGATAAGCATGTGCTGGCTGGCGCGGGCCGACCTCAAGCGCCGTAGGGCGACCTCCGCGATGTCGATGACCTCGTCGCGGCCAACGAGGGCAGGCGGAGGAGTGCCTGCTCCAGGAGCGTACGGGTTTGCTATCGGGTCGTAGAGTTCACCTGACATGCCGTCAGTTTAGCAGGACATGCGAAACACGAGGCAGATCAGTTGAAGGTGGCTTCCCGTTTGCTCTATCGAACGACTGGAGGCATGCTCGAACCGATATGCGGGCTACGACACTTGCCATCAGCAATGTGAACTGACCGGACGAATGGCTCCCACACGTCAGAAGGTCAGGACGCTGGTCTCGACCAGAGCCGTTGCGGGTCATGGCATTCCGTAAGCAACCCGGGGGATTGCCGCATGCCCCGGAGGGGACTCGGCGAACTCTCGGAGTTCGACCCCCAACGTTCTGATCCGTAGTCAGACGTGCGTTGTCGTGCCTCGCCGGCAGGTTGCCGTGCAGGTGCTGGTGTGCCGATCAGCGTGAGTGTCTCAGGTCAAATGGCGTCGGTTATGAAGGTTCTCATGTCGGCGCCGAGCTTTTCTAGCGACGGCAGGTGCACATACATCATGTGGCCGGCTTCGTAGTAGGTCATGGTGACGTTGTTGCGGACTTCGGGGTCGAGGTCCATATGGTTGAGGGTGTACTCAGTTGCGAAGTACGGCGTCGCCAGATCGTAGTAACCGTTGGCGAACAGGACCTTCATATGCCGGTTGCGTGACATGGTGTCACGGAGCGTCTCGGAGACATCGACATAGGAGTTCTGGAAGTCCTCGTAGTTCCACGGGTGAACACGGTCGGACAGGATCTCATACGGAAGGTCGCTCTCGTAGCCGAGGTCGGCACGGATATAGTGGTTGAGCGCCGAACTGTAAGCACCACTCACGGCGTCAAGCGACGGGTCGTGTTCCATAGAATCGCCGTCGGTGAAGCGGTCGATGCCGGTGTAACGACTATCGATTCGACCGACCGAGCGATTGCGGTCGCGCAGGAGCTCCTTGCAGTAGCGCAGGATCTCGATACGCATGTTGTAACGATCGAGGTACTCGCGGTTCAGACCGGTCGTGCGTTCAAGTTCGTCCAGGATCGCGGACTGATCTTCGGGGGAGATCTCATCGCCTTGGAATAACCCAAGCTGATACGTAGTCGCAGCAAACGCCTCGACCCCGTCGAGGAACTCGCGCAGATCGGTGGCCTGCTCGGCCTCGCCGAGTGCACCGTGATAGTGAGCGGTCGCCGCATACGTCGGTAGGAACAGCGGGTAGGGGAGATCGTTGCCACGATTGAATGTCCACGTCTTGCGATCAAAACCGGCGGTCTGAAAACTCAATATCGCCGAGATCAACAAGAGACCATTGAAGGCGACACCGTATCGGTTGTAGAGATGTCCGGCGAGGCCGGCGGCGCGGGTCGTTCCGTAGGACTCACCTGCGAGGAACTTCGGTGAGTTCCAGCGCTCGTTGCGGGTGAGGTACATCCTGATGAACTGGCCGACGGACTCTATGTCTTTCGTGAAGTGATGGAAGTCCTTCGCCTTCTTCTCCGGGATTGCCCGCGAGTATCCCGTTGAGATTGGATCGATAAAGACGAGATCGGCGACATCGAGAATCGAATGTTCGTTCGGGACGAGCTGTGACGGAGGAGCGAGCGGCCACCCGTCATCGGACATCAACACACGTTTCGGGCCGAGAGCCCCGAGATGGAGCCACACCGACGCCGACCCGGGACCTCCGTTGAAGGAGAACACGATCGGTCGATCACTCGTGTCCTCGACACCGTCTTTGGTGTACCCGACGTAGAAGAACGAGGCCTGCTTCTTTCCCTCCTCTTCGGCGAGCACCATCCTCCCGGCGGTTGCCGTGTACTCAACGGTGTCACCGTTGATCAGTACGGAATGTTGCGTCGAGATGACCTCATCCTCGTGATGCGGGGGAGGTTCGACCTTCGGCTCGTCTTCGCTCTCCTCATCCTTTGAGGTGTTATCCGTGGTGGCGTCGTCAGCCATGGTTTCACCGTTGCGTCGACTGTCGGTGTCACATTAGGCGGTCGTCGGGGCGCACCGAGTCGGCAAACGAACCTTATGCCGCAGGCATCAGATAGCGGTACGCGACTACGAAGTGGAACACCGACGCCACGATCGTGAGGATATGGAACACCTCGTGATAGGAGAACACCCGCGGCCATAACCGCGGACGCTCAGTGACCAGCAGCACCATGCCCCCGGTATATACCGCACCACCGATACCGAGCAGTATGATCGGCGTGATCCCGAGTGTGTGCGCGAGGGGGATCATCACGAGGACCGACAACCATCCGAGTGTTGCTTTGAGGGCAATTGACATGGCTTCCCCGGGTGTTCTTGTCACGATCTGGTGGACGATACCGATGACAGCGATGGTCCATCCGACGACCAGGGCGACAAGCCGCGTGGTGCCTTCGAGACCGACGAGCGCAACGGGGGTGAACGTCCCGATGATGAGAATGAAGATTATTGAAT
>BDTL01000039.1 GCA_002898115.1 bacterium BMS3Bbin02
CGGTTCGGTCGGCCCGATAACCCACGTCGGTCGGTCGATTGTCTTGGCCGAAGCGACGTCGATCACCAGGACGTCGGCGGGGCCGGTCGTAGCCGGAACAACATCCGGCAATGCTTGAAGGAGTGTTTCGAGAAACGGCGAGCTCTCTCCGACTATCGCCGAGGTCACCGTTGCTGTCTCACCGAGAACGATGACTGACGAGTCGTCCGCGGGAAGTGCATCGTCGGCACCCACCAGACTCGCTTCGATTGTCTGGCCTGGTCCGGCGTCTACCGGGATGATCCGAGTAATCCGTCCCGCCGGGTCAAGCGCCAAATCCTCCGACGAGATCGGAAGGCCGTCAACACGGATCTCAAGCCGAACATCTTCGTCACGCGCCGAGAAACTCGTGACCTCGACAAAGACACGAGGAAGCCCCTGCCCGGGGACATCCGTATTGAGGGCAGTAATCGCGATGTTATCTCCAACCGCACTCACGAGGATGTGACGAACCGAACCCATGGGTCCCGGCAGCGCCGCCTCGTCATCTCCGTCAGAGACGAGAAGGATCGTTGAGGCACGGTCCGGGGTCGACAATCCCCTGGCAAGTGTGATGGCCCCACTGAGGTCCGCCTGACCGCCGGTTGGTCTAAGACCGGCGATTGCTGACCGAACCGTTTCCGGGTCGTCGGTGAACGCCACCACAACCCGGGGCACCACACCGGCTTCCACGACCGACACCAACTGTTCCTCAGATACGTCGTCGAGCGTGTCGAAGATTATCTCGGTTGTCTTGTCCCATCGTCCCTCGATGGCCATCGACCCGGACGTGTCAACGACCCACACCGTATGAGGACCAAGAACCGTTCTGACGCGATCAAAGGGACGTGCGAGCGCAAGTGCGAAGAGCAACAAAGCAAGGAGCTGAAGTAACAATGCTGCGGTCACGGTGAGTCGCTGCCACGGCAGCGCCGCTGACACAAACTCATCTTCGTCGCCCCACAACATGACTGATGGGACTTCCACCGTTGCGCGCCGACTCCGCAACATATAAAGAACAAGGAGCGGGATCGAAAGTCCGGCCGCTGCAAGTCCGAGCGGTGCAAGGAGGTTCATCGGACCGCTCCTGCTCGCATAAGATGGTCAAGTCCGGCCTGGAACGCACCGTCATCGGCGCGAACGAAGACGTATGAAAACCCGACCGATGCCGCAACCTTCTCGGCCTGCGCCCGGAATTCGGCAACCCTGGCGACGTAACGGTCGAGAGCCTTGGCCGACAATGACACATTCCGCTCAGCTGATGTCTCCGCGTCGCGCAGGGTGAGATCGCCGGTGAGGTCCGGGTTGAGCTCGGAGGGCGCCAGGGTGTGAAGGATGATGCCCCCGCCACGCACACCGAGGGTTTTGATAGCAAGCTCCCAACCGGGTTCCAGGAGATCGCTGATCACGACAAACGGACCGCGCAACGCCGATGACGAAGCCGCCGTCCTCGCTGCCTCTATGAGACCGCCGCGCCCATCCGGCTCAAGCGATTCGATCGCGGCCTCGAACTGCGGCCACGACGACCGGTGTCGCAGCCAGGGACCCTGCGACGGACGCCCGTGCGGACCGGTCGCCATCAGACGTACACGGTCACCCGCACCGAGGCTCAGATAGGCGACCATTCCGGCAAGCTCTTGGGCGGTGCGCCACTTCCTCCCGAACTTCATCGAACCACTGGCGTCCAGAACGATCCGCAACGGCAGTTCATCCTCCGCCTCGAACAGTTTGATCAGCACAACTCCGAGGCGTGCCCAGAGGTTGTAGTCGATCCTCCGGAAATCATCACCCGGGATGTACTCGCGATAGTCGGCGAAGTCCATGGACTCACCGAGACGGAGTGATCGGTTCGTCCCCGTCCAAATGCCTCGAACCCTGCCGCCGGCGACGACCGAGAGTCTATCAAGCCGGGAGCGCGCGTCGGTGTCGAGAATCACTCGGTTACCGTGGGTGCTGGGTGGGCTTCGAGAATGTCGGCAACAAGAGAGTCCGCGGTAACGCCGTCGACCGCCGCCTCATACCCGAGCACCATCCGATGTCGCAGGGCTAGCGGAGCCGTGAAGTGCATGTCCTCGGTGGTGGCGTGGGTGCGCGCTTCGACGAGAGTGCGCGCCTTGGATCCAAGAATCATCGCCTGGGCGCCACGGGGACTCGCCCCGTATCGCACGTAGCTCTTGACGCGGTCCGGCGCGAGAGGCGAATTCGGGTGCGTCGCAGATATGAGCGTCGCGGCGTACGTGAGTAGATGAGTACCGACAGGGACTTCACGAACGAGTTCGAGCATGTCGGTGAGTTCGGAAGCCGACAATGTCGGCTTGATCTCAACGGTTTCTACGCCGGTCGTGCGCTCCAGAATGTCGACTAGATCACGCTGAGACGGAAACGGTACGAGGACCTTGAACAGGAACCGGTCGAGCTGAGCCTCAGGAAGCGGGTAGGTGCCCTCCATCTCGAGGGGGTTCTGCGTCGCCATGACAAAAAACGGCCGCGGCAGTTGATGCGACACGCCGCTGAGGGTGACCTGGCGTTCCTGCATCGCCTCGAGCAACGCCGACTGAGTCTTGGGCGTTGCTCGATTCACCTCGTCGGCCAGTACCACGTTCGCGAAGACGGGACCGGAGTGGAACGAGAATCCGCCATCGCTGAGAACGTTGGTTCCAATGATGTCCGCCGGCATCAGATCGGGGGTGAACTGGACGCGCCCAAAAGCGACCCCGAGCGCATCACCGAGTGACCGGAGAAGGAGCGTCTTGCCGAGCCCCGGCACACCCTCAAGGAGAACATGACCCTCACTGAGCAACCCGAGCAGCACCGACCGCACAAGGTCCTGTTGCCCGACAATCACTCGTGCCAGCTCTTCCTCGAGCTCCGATACCTTGGCTGCAAACGTTTCCGGGGTCATGGTTCTAGCTCCGTGAAATAGATTCGTATGAGGTCTTTCAGTGACGCGGGGATCGCCAACGTCTCAAGTGAGTCGTTCGCAGATCGTTGGTAGTCAGCGTATCGATCGGTGTACGGCGACAGTGGCACGTTGGCGAGACCACCCGTGCCATCAGTCTTGCCAGTGATGGATCCGTCGGGATTCTCCACATCGAAACGTACCTGCACCTCGTCCCCGCGCTGTCCACCGGTCGGGTTATAGATTTCCGAACGACCGGGATCCTTGGCCGCATCTTTGTCGCCGAACGCCGGACCGCCGCTCTGACCACTCTGACCGTTGCCAGGCTGCTGGCTCGAAGCACCACCACCGCCGCCGCCGCCGCCACCGCCCTGGCCTTGACCCTGGCCTTGACCTTGACCTTGACCTTGACCCTGACCCTGACCCTGACCTTGACCTTGACCTTGACCCTGACCCTGGCCCTGGCCCTGGCCCTGGCCCTGGCCTTGACCTTGACCCTGACCTTGGCCTTGGCCCTGGCCCTGGTTTTGTTGCTGTTGCTGCGCATCCGCAATGGCCTGTTGCGCATCACGCACCGCGGACGAGGCCTGGGCCCGATCCTGTTGTGCCTGAACCCTGTTGCCGGCGGCCTGCACTGCGTCCGCTGCCGCGGCGATCGCATCGCCGTTGCCGCCTCGAGTAATGTCGTTGGCGGCGTTCTCAAGCGCATCGGCAAGCTCAGTCGACGTCCCCGCCGTGCTATCGGCTAGCTGCTGAAGTTGCTCCGCCGCGGCGGCTCGATCCGCTTCGGACAGTGAGCCGATCTCCTCTGCCAGATTACGCAACTGTTCCTCGGCGCTCGAGCCCTTTCCCACCGGCTCTTGTGCGATCTTGTCGTCGATGCCCGCAAGTGCAGTCTTCAACGCCAGGGCCTGGTCATCGGTTCCTTCGGCAAGCGCTTGACGAGCCTCAGCAAGTGTCTCCATTGCCTGTTCGAGATCTGGCGCCTGCCGGAGTTCCGCGGCGGCTTCGCGAATCCGATCGCGAACCTCGGGAGTCTCAATCTGGTCGGCAACGTCTTCGATCTCGTCCGCAATAGTGTTCACCGTCTGCTCAACCTCTTGCCGACGCTGCAACTCGGCGTCGGCCTGAGATGCCGGAACGGCAAGCACGACAGAAGCAACCAGCGTCAAGCCGGCAAGTGCGAGCAGCCGCGGTTGTGGATTCCACCAACCAAAGTCCCTCATCGACCGTCCATCAGCCCACGCGGAAGCGCCCGCTACCTGGGCCTCGACAAGCTGGCCCGATTCACCACGTCCGACAAGATCAAGCGCGGTGGCTACCCGATCAGCGCCTCCAAGGCGTTGGTCGACAGCGAGTGCCGCTGCCGCACGGGAGGGGCGCCGCACAGCACCGATCAGAACAGCACCGGCGATCGCCACGACAAACATCCCGATAGCGACCGGTTCCGCCCACACAAGTACAACGAGACGTGCAACTCCGAGCATGAGAGCGGAGAGGGCACCCGCGATCGCCACCAGAACAACAACGCTGTCGAGCGTCCGCTCCAAACGGATTCGACGGACTGCCGCGTCGATGAGCCGGGACACCGATTCAGGAAGGGGCATGTGCCCTCCCTTTGCGGCGCTTGCCGATTGTGCGTTCGCTTCTTGCAGGTACCCGGACCATGCGAACCGTCGCCCACAACGCGAGGCCGGCGATCCCAAGCATCAAGACAACGTACCCGAGCCACACATCCCCACGTTTCCTAACTATGGACGAATCTGCGTTGTTGAAACCCGGCCCAAATTCGTCGCCGATAAAGACACCGCCGTCAAAACCCCCGCGATCAAAAAACACCTCTCCCTCGAACCCTCCACGGTAGGAGTTGAAGGCTACACCCTGTCGTTTCAGGAGTATCCGTTTGAACATGCCGTAGGCGCCGTCGCCGAGCGGGTTTTGCTGATACTCCAGGACGTTTGTCGTCGAGTCAACCAGTGCGAGGTATGGGTTGAACCACACGGATATCAGTTCGCGGCCATCGTCCTGCGGCACGATACCGGTGTAAACCGTGACCGATTCCGGGCCATCCACGACGGTTCCCTCGACACCGATCGCAACAGCCGAGCCGATAACGAGCACAGCCACAAGGAGGTAGGAGCCCACGACCGCTGACTGTGTCGAACGCGCCCGGGACGACCGCCACACGCTAAACGCCGCAACGGTGAATCCGGTGACCGCGATCACGACCATACCTCTCACAACGTCAGCAACAGTGGCCCCGCCCATAACAAAGGGAATTGCGAAGAGCGGAAGTGTCGTGATGACGAGGAGTGCAAGATAGGCAATCGCCGCCGTCACCTTCCCCAGCACAATCTGAAGAGCCGACATCTGACTGACCTGGAGCAGTTTGAACGTCTGGCGTTCCTTCTCTCCAACAATCGATGGCGCAGCCTGGGCCGGGACCACGAAGACGACGGCCGTGAGGATGGAGAGCAGAAGGATCTGAAAAATCAGCCGCCCCGCGGACGCAGTAACGACCGACGGTGCAACTGCCCGGCCAAAGATGTAGCTTGTGGCCTGCCGGGACCCCGTATACGACAGCCATACGATCCCGCCGAAAACGGTGACGAACAAAGACATGACGATTGGAGTCCTCAGCGTGCGGAACCTCTCGCGCATTTCGCGCAGCGTGACAGGATTCACAGCTCGTCACCTCCGGCCCCGACGGTCAGGCTCATGAAGATGCTTTCAAGGCTCTGCCCCTGGAGAGTCCACTCGAACACCGGGATGTCTGCGCCTATCGCGCGCCGCAGTAGTTCCGCTCCTACCGTGTCGTCGCCGGCGAACTTGAAGTCGCAAACATCGCGTTCAACCGTGACAGAACCGACTTCGGGCTGGTCACGAAGCCACAGCTCGGTGGTTTCGACCGCGGTTTCGTGAACCCGGACGCGCACGGTCCGATGTCCCACAGCACCGTTGCGCAATTCATCAACCGTTCCTTCGACAACGACCTTGCCATGGTCGATGACAGCAAGGTGTGAACACATCCCCTCGAGCTCCGAAAGAATATGGCTTGAGATGACGATCGTGCGACCCATCCGGTTGAGTTCGGCGACAAGTTCGCGGAGATGTACGCGGGCTCTCGGGTTGAGACCCGAAGCCGGCTCGTCAAGAATAAACACGGAAGGATCGTGGACCAACGCCCTG
>BDTL01000040.1 GCA_002898115.1 bacterium BMS3Bbin02
TGTTCCGGGCCCACCAGATCCGAGCAACGGTATCTTTCCCGACACCGAACCGGTCCCCAAGGGTGCGTGTCGACCAGTGCGTTGACCCGTCCTCGGGGAGGGTATGGAGTGTGTCATTGACGATCGCTTCGATCATCTCATCGGGAATCTCGGGTGGCCGGCCACGTCCGGGTCTGATCCGACCCACGCCAGCCACGCCCTCAGCGCTGAACCGTGCACGCCATCGCCGCACCGTCTTGGTCGACGCCTCTGAACGTCGAGCGATCTCCTCGTTGCCGACGCCGTCGCCTGCAAGAAGCAGGGCCCGGGCTTGACGGACCTCCCGGTGCGCCAACGTATGGGACTTCGCCATCGACTCAAGTTCAGCGCGCTGGTCGGGCGACATCCCCAACGCTTCAGCCGTAGCAACCATCCCCCAACCCTACACTAGTTCGCTATTTCAGCGACAGACCACTAGTGAGTACTTCCTCGTCGTCAAGGACGATGCCGGTGCGGCCTATTGGGCGTGGGAAGGTTCGGAAACCTCCATTCCTCTCGGTGGTGCAGAGTTCCCCGAGGACTACGGCAACGGTCCAACGATCGGACCCGGCTACACGTGCTCGGTGTCGGCGTACGCTGAGGACGGAACATTCCTCGCCA
Organism: bacterium BMS3Bbin02; assembly: GCA_002898115.1. Classification (GTDB taxonomy): domain Bacteria; phylum Actinomycetota; class Acidimicrobiia; order Spongiisociales; family UBA5794; genus BMS3BBIN02. Next base: position 640 of record BDTL01000040.1, read on the forward strand.
TCAGCGGCGACCGCCCTCTCTCACCCTAACGAACCGGCCACCGGGACCCGGCCCGCGCCAAGAAGGGCCGGCTACGGGTCCAGGCCGCAGCCGGCGCGAACAGCCGGGGCCTCGTTCAGGTATCTCCACACAAACGCCCGGCAGGGGTCGAGGTTACGCCTATCCGGGCGGTCTACCCCACAGGGTCGATACCATCGTGGAATCACCGATCACGGCCACCGTCAACCCGTACGTGTCGTTGTCGGGAGGCATGACGCCCCTGATAATGACGCGCCTCTCGTCCTCGTTGGTGAGGCTATCAGCGATCAGGTACCCGTTGTCAACGATCCAACTCAAATAAAACATGGCAAACTCTTCGAAACGATCCCCGTCGTACCACACCTCGACCCTGGTCACGAGCTGATCAGTACCGGAGTTGTTCTCAATCTCCTCGGTCACGTCGGTGACGTCACCTCCCGGCGGATGAGAGATCGGATACCCGTCCGGAATCGACAGACTCGTCGGTGTGGTCGTAGACGGTGTGGTCGTAGACGGTGTGGTCGTAGACGGTGTGGTCGTAGACGGTGTGGTCGTAGACGGTGTGGTCGTAGACGGTGTGGTCGTTTCCGCAACGGATCCCTCGGCAGTCTGCGCCGTCGTCACAGTCTCGGTAACGGCGGCCGTCGAATCAGCGCCGTTTGTACCGTCTGCGTTTGAACACCCGGACAGGATCGTGAGCGAGGCTGCTACAACGACGGCAACGCTCATCACCTGTCGCGGATTGACCGACTTGTACCGACTAAACATTGGTAGCTCCCATTGATCAATGATCGGATCATGAACCCCTCCTTCGATCGGGTCAGACCCTCTCAACCGGCAGCATACGCCCTCCCGCTAAACACCCGCTTAACAGCTGCCTGCCTTCAGTCCTGAAACCCATCGTCTGTTGTAATCGATCCGATCTCCATGTGCGATAGGGGCGTTCAGCGTCTGTTAAGGACTGTGTGTGATGATGCTCGTCAGGCGACACAGGGGTCACACACCATGGTGGGTAAATCAGATCTTCAGAGTTCGGGAACCGGTGACGGTCGGCCGAAACCTATGCGGCCGTGTGTCCAATCAGGCGACCCCCCGGTTGGGCCATCGCCCAAGGCGAACGATCGAACCGTCACCGGCCCGGCACGTGCCCGGCGTGCCGGGGGTCTCACGCTCCTCTTCCTGGCAATACTGGTCCTCGCGGCGTGTGGTGGAAGCGGCGACGACACGAGTTCACCCGGGTCGACGGCAGCAGCCGTTTCGAACACCGAAGCTCCCGACGAAACGGCCCCTGGAACGCAGGAGGTCGCCGAAGACCCTGGTGGAGACGCAAAGGAATCGGTCCCCGGCAGCCTCGGCGAGAATCGGGCAATAGTGGTGATCGGTGATGAGCAATTCGAGTTCGACATGTCGGCGACTTGCATTTCGATGGGCGGTGCGGTCGGGGGCGTCGGATGGACTGCGGATGAGCTGGTCAAACTCAACCTCGACATTCCCCCTGAGGATTGGGAGACCTCTCCGGATGGTTGGAGCGCTCCATCCATCCGCGTCGATGACGAGAGAGGCGAAAACGCTGATCGGGACTGGCGGGCCGGAGGTGAGGTCGTCGCCAACTACGAGGACCTCCGTGACATCGCCCGGGTCGACACTTTCTCCACCGAAGGTGGTCGAGCGTTCGGTACCGCGACCTTCATCGACCTCATGGCGTACCGGCTCGCCGTGGCGAGCGGGGATCCGCTGCCAGATCCCGTGACCGGCACCTTTGACATCAATTGCGGCTGACGGGCGCCGACCATCGACAACCGGCGCCTACTCCTCTGAGCTCCATCAGGTCCTCAAGGTTCGGGAACCGGTGATGGTCGACGAGCTCGATGCGGCGGGTCATCCAGCCAGGTGACCCCCTGTGTAGGCTATCGCTCGCATCGAGTGGCGCGCCCGTCACCGGCCCGATACATTCCCGGCGCGCCGCGGAAGTCCCGTTCGCCGTCTCAGTGATCCTTGCCTCATGTGGCCGTTCCGTGACGGATCCTGTAGCGGCCACCGACGAGACCATGACCACGCGGGAGCGGTCAGTCGCTGTCCCGAAGCCAAGAACGTCGAGCACCGTTGCGCCCGGTAGCCACAGGGTCGGACGGCTCACCGGGCCACACATCTCAAGGATTGCACTCCAATGGGCGATACTCTTGGCATGAAGCGACTTGCTGTCATCGTGGTGCTCGTGTTTGGCGCATGTGGTGGTTCCGCTCCGACCGAGACTGCGTCCCTAGAGCCATCAACAACCGCAGCGGTACCCACACCGCAACCACCGAATATCACTATCACCTCCGCACCGATTCCGGAGGCAACGACATCGACCACTACAGCGGCCACAACCACGACGACCCAAGCGCCGCCAACGACTACGACTACGACGGTCCAAGCGCCGCCAACGACTACGACGCCGACGACCTCAACAACTCGGGCGCCGACGACGACCACGAGCACAACAACAAACCCGCCGGCGACCACAACGACGCAGGCGCCAACAACAACTGCTGCCCCGTCGACGTTTGTCGTGGGCCTCGGCGATTTCTATTCGACACCCGCTAGTCTCACCATCTCCACCGGTGACCGGGTGAAGTGGGTCCTTGAGTCAGGTACACATGACAGCACGTCGTTCGCGGGGTTGTGGCAGTCTCCGATGATGGTCGAGGTCGGTGAGTCATGGTCGAGGACCTTCGATACGCCGGGTACCTTCGACTACTACTGCACGATCCACCCGAGCCTCATGGATGCCACAGTGATTGTCACCGGGTAACCGAATGAGTCCCCCGCCCCAACCGATCTCGCTCAGCGAACCTTCTTGAGCCATTCTCTGAGTATGGCGTTCAGCGCCTGAGGCTGTTCGATCGGGGTCATGTGCCCGGCGTCGGGGATCACAACCGACATACCATCGGGAGCAGTATCGGCCATCGCGATCGACAGCTCTGGTGGGGTCACACCATCGTGTTCGCCGACCACCGCCAGAAACGGCACGTCCAGGGAGGACAGGACCTTCTTGCGGGATGGCCTCTTAGCCATCCCTGCCTGGGAAGCGACGATCGTCTCAAACGAACACGCCTCGACCATTGTCCGCAGTCGGGCCTTCGCGAGCAGTGAAGCGGACGGAGCCAGAAGAACCTCAAACAGCTCCTGAGCCAGAGCCTCCCGACCCTGGATCGTGGCACGTATCGCAGCATTCGCCCGATTGGCTTTTGCTGCATCGCTGTCGGCATCGGCCCTTGAATCAACCAGAGCGAGCGAACGGAGACGATCCGGATACCGCTGCGCGATCGACAACGCCACGTAGCCACCCATCGAGAAGCCGATGAGATCGACTTTGAGGATGCCGAGCGCCTCGATCACCGCTATCACGTCGTCCGCATGCACATCGATGTTTACGACTTCGTGGTGAGTCGGTTCCGAATGGCCATTCCCGCGGAGATCCAACGCAATGCGCTCACCCATCCCGTCGAGTCCGACGATCTGGTCGAGCCACATAGTGCTATCGAGCGGGAATCCGTGGAGAAAAAGAGCGGTCGGTCCCGTCCCCTCGCGCCGGACCGCAAACCTGCCCCGCGCTGTATCGACGAACTCCATACCTACTCCTCCACCTTGTTGCGTCGCCGCAGTTCTTCCCGCAGCGCCGTGTCGGAGAAACCCATGAGCTCCGGCGTCCAATCCTTCTGCTCGATTGGTCGCTCGTACAGTTCGTCAACAAGTTCAGCGACCTCGTCGCGCAGCGTCCTCGCCCACGCCCGCCCACTTGCCTGGCAGCGCAATGTGAGAGTCCCATCGCCGTTCACCCTGAATACTCTTCCCTCACCATGGGGATTCTGCCGGGAGCCCCTCTCACCGTAGACCAACAGGACGGATCCGACCGGTACGTCCTGGATCCCGCCTGCAGCTACAAACTCCCCCTCGAATGCCCAGCCGGTCGATTGGCTCGGATCGACGTTGTCGATGATCTTGGCCCAATTCTTGTGACGTTCGTCGCCGACGAGCGGTACGTCGACAGCTACCAAAACAGATTCCATGGCACCAAGCCTACGGCGTAATCGAGGTGGACTCCACTCCCCTGCGCATACAGTGACGCCACACCGGGTACCCTTCCGCCGATGAAACGGATCATCCTCCTCGCGTTCTTCGCCGCGGTCATCGCAGCGTGCGGCGCAGCAGCATCCACGGAGATCCCCATCGGCCCCGGCACGACCGCGCCTCCGCAGGCCGCGCCGGTGTCCCCACCCGACGAAAGCCTGAATTCGCTCGAGCTGACGTCGGAATTACTTGTTGAGGGTCTCTCGAAGCCCGTCGCTGTCGTATCAGAACCGGATACCGACCGATTCTTCGTCGTCGAACAAACAGGGAAAGTCGTCATCGTCGATAACGGGTCGATACTGGACGAGCCGTACATCGACCTCACCAACGACGTGACCACCGAAGGGCTCGAACAAGGTCTTCTCGGTTTCGCCCTCCACCCCGATTACGCCGCAAACGGCCGATCGTTCGTGTACTTCACGGACATCAAGGGTGACACTCAACTCCTTGAGTACCAACGGGCCGGCGACTCAAGCGCTCGGTTCACCAAGACGATCCTCAAACAAGACCAACCTCATCAATATCACAACGGCGGTC
>BDTL01000041.1 GCA_002898115.1 bacterium BMS3Bbin02
GTCCCTCGGGTGTCGCCCAGCCTCCGGACATGTCGAGACGGCCCCGTAGGTGGTAGGGCTCACCCGTCCGGATAAGTGTTATCGCAGCTTCTGCGGCTCGGCGGTTCTCGGCCCCTTGCAGTTCGGTGGTTGCCCGTTCGTCGAGTGCGAGCGGGACGTTGGCAAACAGGCTCGTCGAAACGAGCACGATTGAGAGCGCCACCTCGACCGTGTGACTCAGCTTCGGGAGGGATGGCAGGATCGTCACGTAGAGCAACGCGGTCGGCCATAGTCCGTAGCGGACTGTCTCGATGGTCGCTTCACCGGGGGCGATTCGGACCACCCACAGCAACCCAAGATAACTGCCGAGGGCGACAGTCCATACCGTCACGATTGGTCGATAGCGCTGGTCGCGCAATGCATACACGACTGCAGCGACGGCACCGATTGTGATGGCGGCGCCAAGGCCTGTGTTGAACCCGAACGAATTCGGCAGGTGGTAACGAAGAAGGTCGAACGCCCCGCGCGGTGCCCCCAGTAAGTCCGATACATCGAGCGGTTTTCGGCTTGCACGCGTTCGGAAGTACCAGGCCCCGTAGAACAGGCCGGCCGGTACGAGAGTCGCGACTGCCGCGCGTGATCGGCGATACAGGACTGTTCCGACTACCAGCCCGAGGTATAGCGAGACACCGACATCAGCAGTCGTCAGCATCAAGAAAACCGCGGTCGCCGCTGCAACCTGGCGGCCTCGAGTCCACACGTCAGCATCGAAGTAGGAGACGGCCACGAGACCTGCTCCGACGGATACCAACTGTCCGATCGCACCGTCGTAGAGATACGAGGAAGACGCCATGAACATCAACCCGACTGCCGCTGCGGTGGCGAGCCACATCCCGGCGCCGCGTCGGACGACAAAGCGCCACATGCCGATGATGAGCAGGGGGTAGCCGACAGCATATGGAGCGACGAACCAAGGCCAGTAGTCGAATCCCACCGTGTTGATGAGGCTGCGGTAGAACACGACCGTGAACCACTGGAGACCCCCACCGTGGGGACCAAACAGACCCGTGAGGCTGGGCACCGAGCGGTATTGTATGAAGTCCCATGCATCCCAACGGAACCAACCGTCGACCGTGGTTGCCATGACCATGACGGCGGAGGCGACTGCAGCCAGTCCGATCACCGCGGAGCCGATCCGAACCATGTGGACGGAACGTGGATGGTCGGTTGTCCTGCTCGTCATGTACGGTTCCGAACCCTACGCGACTGCAACGAGTACGCCGGCAATTCTGTCAATCTCCTCGGCAGTGTTGTAGTGGGCGAAGCTGATACGGGCAGCCCGTTCAATACCGCATGCTGCTGCAAGCCTCGCAGCGTAGAAGTGGTCTGCCTTCGCGGCGATCTTGACGGCCTCCAGACGCTCCACTACTCCCCGGGCCGACACCGCCGTCGGCGCCAGCGCGAAGTTGGCGACCTTGTCTGGATGGTCCGCCGTTCCGATAACCCGAATGTCGAGCTCGACAAGGAGGTTGACGAGGGGCGCCGCGATTGCTGTCTCGTGGTTGCGCATCAACACAGACACGGCGCGCGAGCGAACCGAGCGGTCGTCTTCGACGATTCCATGGTGAGCTGCGAGCGTATCAAAGAACTCGCCGAGGCCAACAATCGCGCCAATGGCGGCATGATCGGGACCAGCTGCGTCGAGTCGTTTCCACGGTGTCTTAGCGTTGAAGAAGTGTGCCTGCGGTGAGATCCTCTCAAGAAGCCGATCGGAGCACACCATTGCTCCGAGGTGAGGTGCATAGGTCTTGTACAGGCTGAACGTATAGGCATCGGCTCCGGTCATTTCGACATCGGGCCAGATGTGCGGTGCCGCGGACACGCCGTCAACGATGAAATATCCCTGGACTGTGTGCACCTTCTTTGCGATCACGTGAACCGGGTTCTCGACCGCCGCCAGGTTGGACACATGGGTCATCGCAACAATTGCAGTGTTGTTACTCAGAACACCGTCCAGGTCTGCCGGATCAAGAAGCCCGGTCGCCGGGTCGACGTGCCACCAACGGAGCGTGGCGCCGGTGGCTTCACACAGACGTACCCAGCACCCGATGTTCGCTTCGTGGTCCTGGTCTGTCACGACAACCTCGTCGCCAGGACCAACGAGGCGTGCCAGCCCGTGTGCGAGCGTGTTGAGATTCTGCGTCGTTGACGGTCCGATCGTGAGTCGGTCGATCGGGACGCCGAGCATGGCGGCGAGGGTTTCGCGTCCCGCGTCCATTGCATCTCCGGCGCGACGGGCCATCGGGTTGTTTCCGTAGGGTTGGACCTTGAAGTCGGTGAGGAACTCGGTATACCTGTCAAGGACGGATGCGGGCAAGTAAGTCCCGCCGGCGTTCTCAAAGAAGCCCCAGGTGCTGGTCGGTTCCTTCTCGAACGCGGGGAACAGCGACCGAGCGAATTGAACATCAAACATGGAGCACCTCGTGTCTCTCTGTCCTAGGTATCACCGCGGCGACGGAGTTCTTTGTACCAGCAGCCACGGTGCCAGTGTCGTCGCAGGTCGGGGGCGAGTTGGGGGACAACGACGACATGGCCGACGCCTTCTTCAATCGAGAGTTCACAACCCGGGCACACATAGCGCTTACGCGCCTGATACGGCTGGATCGTCATCACGTCTTCGTGTCCAAACGTCATGTCGCTACCCCCAGAATCCCCAGCCGACCAGAATGGCCGTGACCACGACAAAGAACACCACCAGCCCGATGTCGAGGGCTGATGTTCGTTGGTCACGAAAGGGGTTGAGTCCCATGACCCCATGCTACGTGCATTGTGCGCCGTGCGGACGCACCACGGAGTAGGGTTTCCCCATGGCGGACTCTCACTTCTTGACGACAACCGACAGTGGACCCGAGCGATGGCTGATGTTAGATCGGCCCTCGCGCATGAATGCGGTCCCGCTGTCCGGTTGGGTCGCGCTGCGAGATGCGTTTCGTGACTTCCGATCGAGCGAGCAGCGGGTGTTGGTGATTTCCGGCGCCGGCGGTAATTTCTGTTCCGGAGCCGACGTGTCGAGCGAAGAGATCACTGGAAGGCTCACGTCGGCTGCCGTTGGGGCGCAGTTGATGCATCCGGTCAGCGAGGCAGCAACGGAGCTTTTCGAGATGCCGAAGCCTGTTGTTGCGATGGTCGATGGTGTCGCTGCCGGCGCCGGACTCAATCTTGCGCTGGGATGCGACATTGTTATCGCCTCGGAACTCGCTCGACTGAGCGTGGCGTTCGTTCGGAGAGGACTCACAGTCGATTTCGGCGGCACCTGGTTGTTGCCTCGCGTAGTCGGACTTGCCAGGGCCAAGGAGCTCGCCCTTACAGGCCGCGTGATCGATGCAGATGAGGCGCTTCGTATCGGCCTGGTCACCGCTGTTGTCTCCGCTGAAGAACTCCGGTCGACGGTTGAGGATCTCGTCGGCAGACTTGCGGCCGGGGCGCCGCTCGCCCAGCGGTTCATCAAGCAGGGTCTTAACCGTTCACTGGAGTGGTCCTTCGAGCAGGCGTTGGCTTTCGAAGCGCAGACCCAGGCAACATTGCTGACCTCAGCAGACGTCGCCGAGGGTGTGCTTTCGTTCCAGGAGAAGAGGCCTCCCGACTTTACGGGCGAATGACCTCTGGGAATTCCCGTTACGTTCGGCGTGTTCGACAAGTGACGACCTGGAGGTGTCTTAGTGTTGAAGATCGAAGATGTCGATGCATACTCGGCGGCGCGCGCTGCCACGCATTGGGCGATGCAGTTTCCCGGAACCGTGGGGCGCGCCCTCGCCGAACCACAGGATGACTGGGGTCATGTGTCGGTGATGTGGGAGCCTGCAACGGTCATGTTGATGAGTCAGCCTACAACCACCTCGGATCCTTTCAGAGTCGGACTACGTGTCGCCTCTCTCGAACTCGTTGTAGATGGCGGAGGTCGTACCGATGCTCTCTCGCTCGTGGGACGCACTGTCGGAGAGGCCATGACGTGGCTGAGCGCTCAGGTGGCGTTCAGAAACGGAGGAAGTGTTCCTGAAGATATGGATTTCCCGCTCGAGAAGATGGGTGAACATGATCTTGGGACCGGCGGTGTTTTTGTCGCCGAACCTGCGCTGGCACAGGTTGAGGCATGGATCGCCATGGCTGCAACGGTCATTGATGGGGCAAGAGCCGATCTCGACAGTCCGACTCCGATGAGGATTTGGCCCCATCACTTTGACGGTGCCGCGATCGGTGTCATCGATACGGAAGCCGACCCGGAGGAGGCCCGGTCTGTCACCATGGGATTGTCGTTTGGCGATGGCGGTTCGCCGACTCCGTACGCGTATGTGCTGCCCTGGCCGGTGCCGTCGCCCGATGTGCTCGAAGAGCTCTCGATTGGAGCGTGGACCACCGATGGATGGGTCGGGGCACTTATTAACGGTAACGACCTCCCTGGCGACGTCGGTGAAGCTACTGCGATGTTGCACGCGTTTTACGCGCAGGCGAACGTTGCCGCCCGTAAGGCTATCGGCGCAGACTGACCAGAACGTACGGGTTGGAGCGACAACCACGTATCGGCGTGGCGCGTCAACCCTCTTCCATCGGGGTTGCGGAGTTCGTACTTTGGGTACATGTTCGCTGCCGTCACGTCTGTCGCCCTCGTCGGTGTTGAACCGCGACCTGTTCGCATTGAAGTCCACATCGCCGGTAAGAAACCCGGTGTCGCGATAGTTGGTCTACCCGACGCCGCGGTTCGTGAGGCTCGGGAGCGAGTGTCCGCGGCGATCGCCGCGTCCGGGTTCGACTTTCCTCAGCGTAGGGTCGTGATCAACCTGTCTCCAGCCGATCTACCCAAGGCCGGGTCAGCGTACGATCTTCCGATCGCGCTCGGAGTGTTGGCAGCGGCCCGGCGGATCCCAACTGCGGCGTCCGACGTTGTTGCCCTCGGCGAGCTCGGCCTTGATGGGGCGGTACGTTCGGTGACCGGTGGTCTTGGTGCGGCGGTTGTTGGTCGGTCGTTGCAACGGCTGTGCATCCTGCCCGAGGAAAGCGGACCTGAGGCGGCGGTGATCACCAATACGCCGATCGCGTTGGCTGGTTCGTTGAGCGAGGCGATACTCGCAGCGCGAGGGGGTGGGATCCGACCACCGAGGCCTGCGCGGGTTGAGGTACCTGGTGCGAGCACGGACTTTGCGGACATCCGCGGCCAGGCATTGGTCAAGCGGGCGCTAGAGGTCGCCGCCGCCGGTGGCCACCATGTGTTGCTTTCGGGTCCGCCGGGATCCGGCAAGACAATGTTGGCCCGTGCCGTTCCGACGATTCTTCCCGCGCTCGATAACGAATCTGCGCTCGAAGTCGCTCTGGGATG
>BDTL01000042.1 GCA_002898115.1 bacterium BMS3Bbin02
GTCGAGCGTGTGCTCGACCAGTCCCTGGTGGATCTGTGCATCGACACCGGACACCTCGCTCTGGCCGGGGCTGATCCCGTAGCTATAGCGAGAGCCGCGACCGGGCGGGTCGCTCATGTCCACCTCAAAGATCTCGACGAGAGCTTGGCGCGACAGGTTCGCTCCGGCGATCTGGCTTTTCGTCAGGCAGTGATCGACGGCCTGTTCCTTCCGCTTGGTGACGGCAGCGTGGATATCCAGGGCTTTATCGGTGCGCTTGAGGCTCAGGGATACGGAGGGTGGTACGTCATCGAGCAGGATGCGGTGCTTGACGCGGAACCCGAATCCGGTGAGGGACCGATCGTTGCCGCCGCGCGGAGCTTCGCATTCTTGGAGCAACTTGGCGGTGGCCTGTGAGTCCTCCAACGGGCCCGTTCCACGCTCCATTGCCAAGATGCACGCAGTGCCATCTACAGGTGGCCCCGCATTGCCCGACATCGAAAGCTCCCTCTGGTGACAGGTAACGCCTTTGAAGTACTGACGATCGGCCGGGTCGGTGTTGACCTGTATCCGCCTGAGGTCGGGTTGCCGCTGTCAAAGGTCACGTCCTTCGACAAGTTCCTCGGCGGAAGTCCAACAAATGTGGCCGTGGCCGCGTCGCGCTACGGCCATTCAAGCGCAGTGATCACACGCGTCGGTGATGATGGTTTCGGTGAGTATGTGCGCGTTGCCCTACGCGGTTTTGGAGTGGACGACAGGTACGTCGGCACCGACCCTGTGGCGCGGACCCCACTCGTGTTCGCGGAGATCTATCCGCCAGATCATTTCCCGCTCCTTTTCTACAGGGAGCCGAAGGCGCCGGACATGAACATTATGGTCGAAGATCTCGATCTCGACGCGATTCGGCTCGCAGACATTTTCTGGACCACCGGCACCGGACTGTCTGATGAGCCGAGCCGGTCTGCCACGCTTGCGGCTCTGGAGGAGCGCGAACGCAAGGGACACACCATCCACGACCTCGATTTTCGACCGAGTTTTTGGTCTTCGCCCGAGGATGCTGGGAGGTATCAACGGCTTGCCCTGGATCTCGCCTCGGTGGCTGTCGGTAACCAGGAGGAGTGTGCCATCGTTGTCGGGCCTGGCACGCCTGAACAACAAGTGGCACGACTACTCGATCTGGGGCTCGAACTCGCCATCGTTAAGATGGGTCCGGCCGGAGCCCTCATCGCTTGGTCAGGCGGCACCGAGCGGGTCGCCCCCCTCGACGTCGACGTCGTCAGTGGGTTGGGAGCCGGGGATGCCTTCGGCGGTGCCGTGTGTCATGGGCTGTTGCTTGGTTGGGACCCCGTCGCGATACTGCATTTCGCAAATGCAGCAGGCGCCTATGTGGCGACACAGTTGGCCTGTGCGGACGCGATGCCGACCGAAGAAGAAGTGCGAGGGCTGATGCTTGACACAGCGTGACGGATTGATATCAGGCGATGCAGCACGCTTCGCCCACCAAGGATTACTCGAAGGAGCACGCATTGAATAGGCGTTTCTATCCCGCAGAATCGAGTGGCAGCGGAATGGCCGTCTTCGACATCACCGCAGACCGGGCAGGGTGGCAGTACTCAGGCCTCCGCATCCTGACCCTGATGGCCGGCACAACTCACGAGTTCGCGACCGGCACCACCGAGATGGCGATACTTCCGCTCCATGGCGGATTGACTGTTGAGGTCGAGGCACACTCCTTCCGCCTCGAGGGTAGAGATGGAGTCTTCAACGCAGTCACCGACTTTGCCTACGTGCCGATCGATGTGGATATTCGGATAACAACGCAAGGGCCGCTGCAAGTCGCTCTCTGCACAGCCGAAGCGACACGGCGCATCGACCCGTACCGCGTGGCCGCCGGCGATGTTCGGGTCGAAGTCAGGGGAGGAGGTGCAGGGACCCGCCAGATCAATAATTTTCTGAGCGCGGACGTTGCTGACGCCGACAAACTCATCGCGGTGGAAGTGCTGACGCCTGAGGGAAGCTGGTCGTCCTACCCGCCACACAAGCACGACGAGACGAACGAGACGGAGATCGAACTCGAGGAGATCTACTACTTCCGCATCGACGGTGAATACGGTTTCGGATTCTTCAGCTGTTACACGAGCGACGGTGAGATCGATGACACGCTGACGGTGCGCGACGGCGACGTGTACCTGGTCCCGCGGGGCTTTCACGGTCCGGCTGCGGCCGCTCCGCAGCACCACATGTACTACCTCAACGTGATGGCTGGCCCATCTCTCGAGAGGGCATGGCGGTTCTGTGACGATCCCCGGCACGCCGGGGTCCGGGATGTCCTGGAGGGACTTCCCACGGATCCGCGCCTTCCGATGACCGGTCCCCAACGTGCACTGGATGTCTGAAACGAGTGGGGCGGTTGCCGACGTTCGAGGGCTCGGTCGCTGCAGACTCATGACTCGACGAGCACGATGCGACAGATGACCTGCAGGTTGCCGGGCTGGGTCGGTGTGGTGCTGCGTCACAAGGGTGGTGGTTGACGTCACTGATTGCCGTCTTTGTACTAGGTCGCCAGGACGCGTTTCATTGAAAACTGGTGAGGCCTCGAAACCAATCGTGGGATGGGGTTCCTAGACGTTTCCCCAGGTCAGAGCGTCGGGGCGGAACGGACTGTTAATCCGTGTGTCGTGGGTTCGAGCCCCACCCCCGGAGCCAGCCTCCTCCCGTCCTGTGACGTTCAGACGGGATATTCTCGCCCAAGCGTCACAAGAACGGGGGTGGGACGGAGGGATTGTCGCGATATGTGGTGGTTTCCTCCGCCGACGCCCTGATGTTGTTAGCTCGTGACCGTGATGGTTGCTCTCATGTTGGGGTGGATCGAGCAGAAGTACGTGTATGTACCGGGCTCGGTAAACGTGAACTCGAATTGGTCGCCGGGCCGCAGAGTCGCCGACTCCCATAGACCCTCGTCCGCCGTTGTGTCGTGAGGGATCCCCGCCTCATTGTTCGTCCACCTGATCGTGTCACCAACCGACACAGTGAGGTCGGCGGGGCCGAACAGGAAACTCTCGATCGAGACCTCTACTACCTCCGAAACCTGTGCTGGTTCGCCCGCGGGTGGTGCGGTGGTGGTGGCCGCTGGTTGCGATACCTCGGTCGTGGGTGGGGTGGTGGCCGCGGTGTCTGGTGACGAGCCCGCACACGCTCCGAGCAACAACGCTCCACCCACGACGCCAACGAATAAGATCTTGCGTCTCGTCATTGTCTCTCCTGACTTGCGAAACCTTCTCTATTGCGGGAAAGAACGCCGGAGTTACCAAAGTAGTTCCGATGGACCGGCCTCCGCCGCTTTGAAACGCGTCGACCGTGTTAACCACCGTCGATTCTTTCGACCTACCCGCTTCGCGAGCAATCGGGGAGCGGGCGACTCGTTAAGCAAGCGTTAAGTCGGGCGTGATACGGTCGCGCATCTCGAGGGTTTAGACGGGGCGTTTGGTGCGGTCCCTTCGTGCGGTGAGATCAACACAAGGAGTTGACATGAGATTCAGGGTTGTGGCTCTGGTAGCCGTGATGGCAATGGTGGTGGCGAGTTGCGGGGGAGGTGGTACCGGCTCATCCCCGGCAGAAACACCTGTTGGTGAGACGGGATCGAATGCCGGGACCGGCGCCGAGGACGCCCCCTCCGCAGATCCCGACGAGTCGGAGAATCCCTCGGACCAATCGGGCGTTGGTGAAGCGATGGCTGTGGTGACGGTGGGAGATACCCGCTACGAATTCGCTCGCAATGAAACAGAGGGTTACCTCTACGTATGTTCGAACCTCGTGGGAGGGGTGCAGGCATTTCTCTATGACGTCCTCTATGACGTTGACGTGAGGCCCATTGTGGTCGAGATATGGATTCCCCCGGAGGATTGGGACACCTACACCGATGGCAGGTTCGATCCCCCGCGCATTGCAATAACGGATGATCTGAACGTCAACAACTGGTTGGCCGATATCGCCTTTCAGGAAGCCAATCCGGGTACCTTTGTTGCGGGGTCGACCCAAGTGGACGACTTCGTCAACGATGGCTTTCGAGCTTCAGGGACCGCAACATTTCTGCCGATCCGACCCGGGCGGATGCCTGAGGGTGCGCAACCGGTGCAGGGCACCTTCGAAATCCAATGCCCGGGATAGTGGTGTGATCGTTCTTGTGACGCTTGACAGGATCATCCTGCCGGAGCGTCACAAGAAAGGGGAGGGTTAGCCGGCTGCCGATCTTGTGGCCGCCACCATGGCCCGCGATCCACATAATCCGGTTGGTCGTATCGCATCGACGGGGTCCGGTCTTGCTGCTCGAACGGCGGGGTACAGGCCGGCGGTGACACCCGGGATCAGCGCCGCACCGATCGCGATCCCGAGAACTCCACCAGCCGTCGCGGCCGAGGTGAAGGGAATTTCGCTATTCCTTGCGAGTCTGATGAGTTCGATCGCCGGCTTCTTCAAACGCCTATTCAGGAGAAACTAGGTCCTGCGCTCATACCGCCGGTGGTGGTCAGGTTGGCGGTTCAGTTCGTGCACGCCGTGTGATATCCTCGGCTCGAAACCGCGAAAGTCGCGGCGGATAAGCCCGTTTATGCGCAGGAGGCGATATGGCTGCCAAGGATCCAATATGTGCAATGGTCATCGAAGAGTCGGATGCCGTCGGTACGAGTGAGTACAACGGTACGACCTACTACTTCTGTTCGATGGATTGCAAAGAGGAGTTCGACGAGAACCCCGGGGATTACGCCGACTGACGAGGAGGGTTTAGAGGAATGGTAGGCATCGGCGCTGCGCTCGTCGTATTTGTCGCGGCGTTGTTGACGGTCGGCGCGGCTCAATGGGTATGGGCCGCCACCGCCGAAGAGGACCTCACCGTTCCGGAGCGGGTTCCGTTTGCTGGTGGGGCGGAACCGGAGTTCCATGCCTGGAACAGATTCCATATCCGCTACTACGCCATGGCCCTTCTGTTCCTTGCCTTCGACATGGAAATGGTTTTCATGTATCCCTGGGCGGTTGTGTTTATCCGTGAAGGAATGCTCGCGCTGATCGAAATGCTCATGTTTATCCTCATCCTCGTGGTGGGGATGGTGTACGCCTGGCGCGAGAAAAGCTTCGAGTGGAGTTAGGGATCCGACTCGCTCATCTTGCGAAGACCGGCGACGTTCCGGTCTTCGCGGTCGTGGGCGGCGGCTACCGGTCCGCAATGCATCAACTTCGGATCGCCGAGGGCATACAGGTGGTGACCTCACCCCGACACGCCGCGGTGTTGCTGCTTGCCGGCGTACTCACCGAGGATGCCACAGAGACCGTCAGTCACGTGCATGACCAGATGGCAGGTCCCCGAGTGACCGTGGGATGGGGCCACAGTGATCCGCCAGCGGTACCCCTGGCAATGAACGTCGCGGGCGACGTCGCCGAGGTTGTAGCAACGATTCGGCAGGCGTTCCAGGATGTTCTGACCGGCGCGATCGCGCCCGCACCTCCTCTGCTCCCGAACGTCGATGCCGTGGAGTGGCGTGGCGTCGGACCGTACGGGCATGGAGGCACCGGGATGACCGGCGGGACGCCATACGGTCGCCCGCTGCCCCTTCGAGCACCTGCCCGCGACAATCTTGAGTTGGACCAACTGCCGGTCACAGTCGGCCCCTGGTTCGCCGGGTTTCCGTCCGGTCTTGCTTTGCGAGTTTCGCTGCAAGGAGACGTGGCTCAGGTCGTCGAAGTGAACACCACCAGTTTCGTATCGGCGGGGCGGGGCGGAGTGTTCCAGCGAGCTC
>BDTL01000043.1 GCA_002898115.1 bacterium BMS3Bbin02
ACTCGCGACGAGCTGGTGCGGTTGTTTTCGGCGCGCGGTTCGGAAGTTGACGTCATCGCGGCAACCGCGGATACGCTTCGGCGCCACGTCAAGGGCGATGTCGTCACGTTCGTTGTGAACCGCAACATCAACTACACAAACCAGTGTTACTTTAAATGCGGGTTTTGTGCCTTTTCGAAAGGTCCGCGGTCGCTGGAGCTGCGCGGGGAACCGTACCTCATGAACATTCCGCAGGTTGTCGAACGTACCGTCGAGGCATATCAACGGGGAGCTACCGAGGTGTGTCTCCAGGGCGGCATTCATCCGGATTTCGATGGCAACTTCTATATCTCGTTGCTCGAAGCGATTAAGCACCACGTGCCGACGATGCACTGTCACGGGTTCACGCCGTTGGAGGTATGGCAGGGGGCTGAAACACTGGGTGTCCCCATCAGAGACTTTCTCCAAAGGCTCAAGGCGGCGGGCCTGGGAACGCTACCGGGCACCGCGGCCGAAATCCTCGACGACCGCGTGCGCGAGCACCTGTGTCCGGACAAAATCAGGACCGCCCAATGGTCCGAGGTAATGCTTACAGCGCATGACCTTGGTTTGCGTTCCACGGCAACGATGATGTTCGGCCACATCGATGATCCGGTGTCCTGGGCGAATCACTTCGAGGTGATCCGGTCCATCCAACGCACGACCGGTGGTTTCACCGAATTCGTGCCGCTGCCGTTCGTCCATATGGGAGCGCCGATCTATCTCAGAGGGCGAAGCCGAGGAGGTCCGACCTGGGACGAGGTCGTGCTCGTTCACGCAGTCGCCAGGATTGCTTTCCAAGGACTTATCGACAACATCCAGGCTTCGTGGGTGAAGCTCGGACTCGACGCGGGCACCCGGCTCTTGAGTGCCGGGTGCAATGACCTCGGTGGGACACTGATGGACGAGACGATCTCCCACGCCGCCGGGGCGTCGCACGGGACCGAGATGACTCCCGCTGAGTTTGAGGAGGCGATCTCTGCCGCCGGCAGGATCCCCCTGCAGCGAACGACACTGTACGACGAGGTACGAGATCGCGTTCAATAGAACTCCGTGAGGACCCTCAGGTTCTCCGTCTCCTGTAGTATGCGTCGGTGACTTCAACTCTTCCCCAGATTATTCAGGGTGGCATGGGCGTTGCCGTGTCTGACTGGACACTCGCCAAGACCGTCGCACGACTTGGTCAGATGGGCGTCGTTTCCGGCACCGCGCTCGACATCGTGCTTGCGCGTCGGCTTGAGACGGGCGACCCTGACGGTTCCAGTCGGCGCGCCCTCGCGGCTTTTCCACTCCCGGGCGTTGCCGATCGAATCCTCGACAAGTACTACATCGAGGGTGGCAAAACTGAGACGGAACGTTTCACTCAAAAGCCGATGGTTTCCCACCGTCCGTCCCAAGCGTTGAACGAACTCCTGGTCGCGAGCAACTTTGTCGAGGTGTGGCTCGCTAAGGAAGGCCACGACGGAGCGATTGGTATTAATTACCTTGAAAAGCTACAACCTCCGACTCTTGCCTCAATCTACGGAGCGATGCTCGCCGAGGTCGACTACGTCCTGATGGGCGCCGGTATTCCCCGTGCGATCCCCGGCATCCTTGACAAGTTCGCGGTCGGCGAACCGGCCGAACTTCGTTTGGACGTCAAGGGCGCCGACCGTGACGACAACTTCGTCATGTCCTTCGACCCTGCCGCTTTTGGCAAGGGCCGGATCGTTGAACTGAAACGCCCGAAGTTTCTCGCGATCATCGCGTCAGATGTACTCGCGAAGATGTTGGCGACCAAGGCAAGTGGATATGTTGACGGTTTCATCGTCGAGATGCCCTCTGCAGGAGGGCACAACGCCCCTCCGCGAGGCAAGATGCAGCTCACCGACGACGGTGAACCGATCTACGGTGAGCGAGATGTTCCCAAACTCGACAAGATCGCGGCGATCGGTCAGCCGTTCTGGCTCGCCGGCGGATTTGCGACAGCTCACGGTCTCCGGGAAGCGCAGGCCATTGGCGCCGTCGGAGTTCAGGTCGGCACAGCCTTTGCGTACTGCGAGGAATCCGGCTTCACATCCGAGCTGAAGATGCGGGTTCTGGCAATGTCCCGGGCGGGAGACGCCCATGTAAAGACAGACGCACTGGCGTCACCGACCGGGTTCCCGTTCAAGGTGCTTCAACTCGAACAGACTTTGTCGGATGACGCGATATACCGCGAGCGTGAGCGCGTGTGTGATCTCGGGTACTTGCGGACGGCGTACAAACGCGAGAACGGGCGAATCGGATGGCGATGCCCATCGGAGCCGATCGACGACTTCCTTGAAAAGGGTGGGACTATTGAGGAAACCGTTGGTCGCAAATGCGTGTGCAATGCGCTGTGTGGGCCTATTGGTCTCGCTCAGGTTCAGATGAACGGTACGATCGAAGGCAGCCTCGTGACTTCCGGCGACGACGTCGCCACGGTTGCTCGGTTTCTGCCCGAGGGTGCGGCGACATACAGTGCTGCCCATGTCATTGCGACGATCCTGGGAACTGAAGCGTCCACTGTTGCGGCAGATGCAACGGCTCAGTCGACCGTCTAGGGAGAGTTAGGCTTTCTCGCGGAGCGTTACCGCCGTGCCCGTCAGGGTGATGAGAAGACGGTTGCCAAGTGCCGTGTAACTCATCGTCACGCCGATGACGGCGTGGGCACCACGATCGATTGCCTCTTCGGTAAGTCCCTCAATACCCAACTGGCGAGCCTTCGCCAGCGTTTCTCCAAGCGAAGTGAACGCCGCTGACGAACCGTCTACCGCCACTTCGGCGGTGACGACCCCGAGGTAGGTGTCGGTGTCCCACTGGGGGAGAGTCTCCGTTGTGGTGACGACTGGCCGCCAAACGTTCTGACCCGAGGGGAGCGTCACCCATCCCTGAGCCGCG
Source organism: bacterium BMS3Bbin02 (assembly GCA_002898115.1). Lineage (GTDB taxonomy): Bacteria > Actinomycetota > Acidimicrobiia > Spongiisociales > UBA5794 > BMS3BBIN02. Next base: position 2,920 of record BDTL01000043.1, read on the forward strand.
TTGGTCCATTGCGAACCCCACCGACGTCCGAGTCCGTAGTGGGCGCTTGGCTCGTTTGGTGATCCAGCCTGACGTGTCGACCGGAGATCTCGAATGACTGGCTGCTCGGCGGCCGCGGGGGTCGGGACGTCCATCGCGTGCGACTGCGCTCCCACCATGGCCGGAACGGGATTACCTTGTTCACCGATGACGGCAACCGGGTCGTCACTCGTGAGGTCGATATGTTCAAGATCGGTCAGGCGGGCGTCAGCCTGCGAGGTTGCGGGATCTTGCCAATGGTGGCGCAGCGTTCGATCACTGGTGGCAGGAGTATGAAACACCGGGGTGTCGTCACCGAACGGATCGGGAGATGATTCCCCTGCTGTGGCGTCGGAAGGGTCGATCCCGTTTCGCATCGTATCTCCGCTATGGGTCATGCCATCTCCAACCTGAGGATTGCCTTCCCCTGAATGCCGAGGATACTCTTGCGGTATGAACATTGCGATCATCACAATTTTCCCCGAATTTTTCGAGGGTCCGCTCAACGTGTCATTGGTCGGCAAGGCGCGAGCAACGTCGCTTCTGGAGACGGCCGTCGTCGATCTGCGCACCTTTGGCGTGGGCCCTCATCGCCAGGTTGACGACGCTCCTTTTGGCGGAGGAGCCGGGATGGTACTCCAGGCGGAACCGCTCGCGAATGCTCTGGAACCGTTCGCAAACACCCATCGGGTGCTACTCACCCCGGGGGGTGATCAACTCGTCCAAGGGACGCTGGACCGGTGGGCGTCACTTGAGTCGTTAACCCTCGTCTGTGGTCGCTACGAGGGCATCGACGAACGGATTGCGCAGCATTTCATCGACGAAGAAATCTCCCTGGGCGACTACGTGCTTCTCGGTGGCGAGGTGGCTGCTCTGGCAATCATCGAAGGTGTGACACGGCTCTTGCCCGGAGCAGTAGGGAACGCTCAGTCGGTCGAAACCGAGTCGTTCAGGGATGGTCTCCTGGAAGAGCCACAGTACACCCGGCCGGCGCGGTGGCGAGGCTGGGACGTCCCGGAGGTGTTGCTCTCCGGGCACCACGGGCGTGTTGAGGAGTGGCGTCGTCGGCAACGTCTGGAACGAACCCGTCAGCGTCGCCCGGATCTACTTGATCAGGGTTAGGCGAACCGACCGAACTAGAGTAAGCTCCCCAATCGGTTTTACCCCCCCTTTCCGGAGGACCTCGTGAACACGCTCGATCACGTCGAGGCCGCGTACCTACGCGACGATATTCCAGATTTCAGTCCAGGCGACACTGTGCGCGTCCATGTGCGTGTCGTCGAAGGAAACCGCCAGCGCCTGCAAGCCTTCGAAGGCATCGTCATCGCCCGTAACGGCGGTGGCATTCGGGCGACCTTTACTGTCCGCAAGATCAGCGCCGGCGTCGGCGTTGAGCGTATCTTCCCGGTACACGCTCCGATTATTGACCATCTTGAGGTTGTGCGTCGTGGTGATGTCCGTCGGGCGAAGCTCTACTACCTACGTGATCGCGTTGGTAAAGCTGCCCGTGTCAAAGAGAAGCGCGACTGACGGAAATGGCCGAATCCGACGGCCAACCTGCTCAAGGGGAGTCCCTCGACGTGGAGATGTCTTCACCGAGCTTCCCGGATGCCGAACTTACTCGCGACAGTACCTTGCCGGACCCGCCGAAGAAGAGCGACGCACCCGGCTTTCTTGTTGATCTGTTGGGTTTGGCAGCCAAGGCAATCGTCGTTGCTGTGGTCATCAAGCTTCTGCTCGTTCAGGTCTTTTGGATACCTTCAGAGTCGATGTACGACACGCTTGAAGTCGGCGACCGCGTCGCCGTCAACAAACTTGCGTACCGATTCGGAAACGTCGGCCGCGGCAACGTCGTTGTTTTCGACCTTGAACCGAGAAGAGGTGAGTCGCTGCCAAGCGCGGCAGTTCGGACGGTTGCGGAAGCCATCGGCTTACGGACACCGCAATCTGACCTCATCAAGCGAGTGATCGGCCTGCCGGGAGAGTCGATTGAAGTTCGCGACAACACGGTATTCGTTGATGGTGTTGCGCTTGTCGAGCCCTATGCGATCTGGGACGGGGCGAACCCGACGTTCGGTCCTGAAGTCGTTCCTGAAGGGACGGTGTTCGTGATGGGAGACAACAGGAGCCACTCGCGAGACTCACGCGTCTTCGGGCCGGTTCCTCAGGATCGGATCATCGGCCGCGCCTTCGTCATCTTGTGGCCTGTTGCTAACTGGGCCGGACTCTGAGCGCACGTCTTGGCGCTCGCGAGTCGATGATCGGCCCGGCCGCGGCGTTAGCCGAGGGCTTTCCATACTTCGCTTCATGTCTCGCCCGCAACGGCGTGCCGCCGTTATGGAAACGGGAACCGGGATTCGCCTCCATGGTCCACATCATCTTGGAGCAGCAAGTTTCGTTGGCCAGCGCTCAAGCAGCGTTCGATCGCCTCGTCGACG
>BDTL01000044.1 GCA_002898115.1 bacterium BMS3Bbin02
AACCCTGCTTGAAGATGTTTCCGTTGACCTGATTCTCACAGCTGAGGCCTCCGGAATTCCGCCTGCGCTAGCCACCTCGCTCATCACCGACATCCCATGCGTCTACGCCAAGAAATATGTTGGCGCCGCCCAGAGATACGCATTTGGTCGCGAGGTAGTGTCTCCAACAAAGGGGGTCGAATACCGGGTCGAAGTGGCACGCCGCCAGCTTCGTCCGGGACTTCGTATCGTCGTGGTCGATGACTTCCTGTCGGGCGGTCGTACGGCCGAGGCTCTTGGTGAGATTGTGGAGGAGGCGGGCTGCGAAGTCGTTAAGTTTATCTTCGTCATCGAAAAGACGTTCACCGGTGGACGTAGCCGTCTTGAGGCCAGGTCGTGGGACGTCGAGGCGCTCGTCAAGATCGCGGACATTAGCAATGGCGCCATCACGCTCGCCTGAGACCGACATACTCAGAGGCCGAACTGCCGAAGAGCTCGTAGCCGCAGCGGCGCTGAACCGATCGGCATTGAAACGGTTCGCCGCCGCCATCGATGCCGCCGATCAACACATCAAGGTTGAAATAGCAGCATACGCCTCCAGCATCGGAATTGACGTCCCCCACGAAGCGCACACCTGGCCGGCGAAACGGATTCTCCGACTGGCGATGGGTCGACAAGGCAAGGCTCGGGAACGGCGCAACCCGATCATGAGAGACGATGCCTTCCGCTGCATCCACTGCGGAACCGATGTCGCTGCGGGCGGTCGCACGGTGAGAGATCATTGTCCTCACTGCCTCCGTTCCGTGCACGTTGATGTTGTTCCGGGCGACCGATCGGCAGGGTGCAACGGAGTTATGCACCCTGTTGGGCTCAGCCGAAGCCACGGAGATGACACCATTCAGTACCGATGCGCTCGGTGTGCCGCAGCTCACCAGGTGATCGTCCACCCCAACGACGACCCGGCGGCGCTGCGCGCGGTGGTGAACCTTCCGCCCATCTAACCCTCTGCACGAGTCCTAGTAACGTATCCTCGATGCATCCGTCACGAGTTCTCATTCTTATCGGGGCCGGCGTCGCTGTCGCGTCGCTCGCCTTCGACGCGGTACAATCCTCAACCGCCACCAGTTGGTCGATGCTTGCCGCGGATGCATGGCCGGGTGTAGTTCTCATAGCTGTCATCGCACTGTTCGCCGTGGTCGGCCATCTCTCGGAAGGTTTCACACCCGCGGGTTCGGTCATCTCCATCACTCTTGTATCAGCCGCTGCCCTCCTCCTCGTCGCGAAGTACATCGACGCCGCAAGGGCGATCGACACGCTCCGCCTCGGAGGGCACGACGCGTCCGTCGGACCCGGAATGTGGGTCCTCGGGACAGGGATAGCAGTAACCATCGTGGGATCCTTGTGGTCAACAAGCCGTCGCCTTGCCTGAGCTGAGCGATATCGCTCCAGGTCTGCATGGACCCGAATCGGATGACGCGGCTCGACAGTCTACGATTCTGCCGATGGAGAGAGCCCGACTACACCGAATCGCCCTTGTAGCCACATGGTCCACGCTCATCCTTATCACCTTTGGAGCGTATACAAGGGGAAGCGGCAGCGGATATGGCTGCAAAGATCGCTGGCCGTTGTGCGAAGGAGGCGCGTTCGGAGGGTACCTTCCGCGCTTCGAAGCGGAGATGCTGATTGAGTGGACACACCGCTGGATCGCGATGCTCGTCGGTATCGTCGCGATTGTTCTCGTAGTCAAGGCAATACGGGGCAATCACAGCAGGCTCTGGGTCGTGGCACCGGCGATTTCCGCCCTGATTGTCGTCGCCGGACAGGCGTGGCTGGGTCGAGCGATCGTCAAAGGCGATCTCGCACGCGACCTCGTCAGCCTGCATCTCGGTATCTCGCTCATTGTGGTGGCGCACTTCGTCGTGATATCGGTCGCGACAAGTACTCCACAGAGCGCCGGCGCCGGACCGCGAACATGGTCCACTCTCGTCGGTCTCGGTGCCGTGTCGGTGTACGGGGTAATGATTCTCGGGTCGATCGTCCACAACATGTACTTCCCCGGCTGGCCGCTGATGAACAACGTGTTGATACCGAATCTATCGAGCCGTTTCGCAGCGATCCACTTCGCGCACCGGGTGACGACCGTGGTGGCGTTCGCGTTGCTCGTCTACCTCGTCATGCGGGTCCGCACGATGAACCGATCGAGGGCGGAGGTTCGTCTACTCGTCGCCGCATTGGCAGCATTGCTGACGAACGCGGCCCTCGGGGCGCTGCACGTCTTCACACGGGTCGAGTCGAGTTTCGTCGTAGCTGCCCACGTCGGGGTTGCCGGGCTCACCTGGATAGCACTCGTGGCCGCCGTCGTAGTCTCGCTCGGCGTACCGCGGCTTGCGACTTCGTCTAGTTGACAAACAACTCGAGAATGCCGAGACCGGCTGCAAGCAGGCCGATTCCCCCGAGAACGCTCCAGAACGCACTCGGGTTGGCTTCCGGTCGCAAACCCTCGCGCAACCGGTCCTGGAAGTACGTTGCATCCTTCTTGGGATCCTCGGGGCCTCGACCACCGAAGAGCAGACCCGTCGTGCCGCGCCCCAGCGAGTCATAGCCGCCTCCGAAAAACGCTCCGACACCCGCCACGAGAAGACCGACAATCGCAAACGTGCCACCTACTGCACGCACCACGCCGGCATCGGAAAGCAGACCGAACACGAATCCAACAACGACGGAACCCGCCACCAATACGCCGTAATTCTTGAGATATCGCGGCATTCTGTCGCGCAATGGCTCCTCGGGAAAGTCGCTCGCATCGATGTGGGAATTAGGTCGCATCGAGGAAAGTGTACCGTCCCATGACCTCGTGCCGGGCCGGAGCTCGCCCTCGGAGAGAGGCCGGCTGGAGAGGCGCTTGTGGGCGGCACTTTGATCATCGCAGCACTGTTCTTCGTACTGCGGGGCTTGAACAGCGACCCCGGGCCGATTCTCGCTACTGCAACCCCGAGCGCTCCGTGTCAGGGATCTCGCCGGCTACAGGAGCCCGCGGCGACGGAGTTCGTCCTGCTTTCTGCGCTCGATCAGCCAGATGCCCTTCCCTGCGTAATGGAACAGCCCAAGGAGGAACGCGATCACGATCGTCAGCCCGGCAAGGATCTCCGGACCGATGAAATAGGAGTTATCGCACCAACTCAACCCGGCGGAACAGAGGCCGAGACCAGTCCCTCCTTCGGTCAGGTCACCAAGGGCGAGGACCGGAATGAAGGCAACACCGATCATTCCAAGAAGGAGCACGGCCCGGAGAGCTTGCAGTACGTATTTCACCCGTACAGCCTACTGGCTGGACGTTTTTGCACAACGATTCAACAAGCGGCTACCGTAAAACCACAAGGGTGTAATTCCAAGCGATGGGAAGAGGTGTGATGCTCGACTTCTCCGGTGAAACCTTCACCGACGATGAAGCGGTGATCCTCGGTCAATACTTCACCAATCTGGACTCCCCTGTCTTCGGGTTGATCAATCTTCCAGAGGTGGTCAAGGGAGCACTCTTTGCGCGCTATAGCCGTTCACCGAAGTCCGTCCGGCGTCTGTTCCTCGACGAGTTCTACACACAACCCGAACTTGGCGTGGACCACGTTGCCGACCATATCGGCGGACAGGGAGCTCGTGCCAAGGCTGAGGGCCTTTACCAGCGGGTCTTCTCGGAATACGGCGATGACTCCGTCGCGCAGCTCGGTGGCGCCCACCTCGCATGTGAGCAGGCTTCCAACGTCTTAACCAAGATCCTCGAACGGGGTCGCCTCGCGTCGTATCTTGAGCAGTCGACGCGCTACATCTTCTATGACGAACGCCTCGGTGACCGTTACCGCTACATGACCCCGCCGGAAGTCGCGCAAGGTGACCTTGCGGACACCTACGTTGAGACGATGGAATGGCTATTCCGCACGTACACCGATGTTGTCGCGAGGCTCGTGGCGTATTACGAAACGCTGTACCCGAAGTCACCGGATGACTCCAACTTCGTGTGGAAATCGACAATCCGCGCTAAGGCGTGCGACGACGCTCGTGGTCTCCTCCCGGCATCATCCCTATCGAACGTCGGCATCTTTGCCTCGGGTCAAGCCTATGAGGCGCTGCTTATGCGGATGCGCGCCCACCCCCTCGCCGAAGCTCGTGCGTATAGCGATTTGATGCTTATGGAGCTTCGCAAGATGATTCCCGCGTTCATGAAGAGAGTCGATGTTCCCGACCGAGGCGGAGCCTGGTCCGCCTACTTCGCGGCGATCGCCTCTGATCTCGACCAACGTGCTGAGGCGCTGCCCGCCGCAACTGAGCGACCCGAGGTCACCCTCGTCGAGTTCGATCCAGATGCCGAAACGAAAATTGCAGCCGCGGTGTTGTACCGGTACGCATCGTTGCCCGATGACCAGATACTCGATCATGTACGTGGACTCGCAACCGACGACCGCGCTGCATTATTCGCCGCAGGAGTAGGCAACCGCACCAACCGCCGACACAAGCCGGGCCGCGGGTTCGAACGAGCGGACTACAGATTCGACATCCTCTGTGACTACGGCATCTTCCGTGATCTCCAAAGACACCGGATGCTGTCACTCGACTGGCAGCGCCTCACCACACACCACGGTTTTGTGACGCCGGAATCGATCGCGGATGTCGGCGCGTCGGAACTTTGGGCACAAGCAATGGAACGAACTGATCATCTCTACGAGTCGGTTGTCACCGCACACGGCAAGGACGCAGCCCAATACGTAGTCCCGTTCGCCTACAAGATTCGTTTCTTTCTCCAGATGAATGCCCGCGAGGCCTTCCACCTGCTGGAGCTGCGCACGGGTCCCGGAGGACATCCGGACTATCGGCGTGTATGCCAGAAGATGCACACGCTGATTCGCGACGAGGCCGGCCACTCCCTCGTGGCCGACGCGATGGAATTCGTCGACTACAACGACTACGCCCTGGCAAGACTCGAGGGCGAGCGACGCGCCGACGCGCGCCGGGCCGCGGCTGGTATCGCGGCGCCGGCCTCTGAGTAGCGACCCCTACTCAGAGAGCGGGATACGCAGCACCAGATGATCGTCTTCGAGGGACCACTGTGCCGCGCCGACGAGTGCGTAGTCCATGTAGTCCACCTTCATGCGGTCGATGAATACACGACGGGCGTCGCCCTCGATCGGTGGAACACCGCGGTCCTTGACCGCTCTGGCGCGCTCTTCGAACCGTGCTAAGAACGCATCTACATCTAACTCAGCCATCGCGACTCCTCGTCTGTGCATCGTTGGTCAGGATAACGGACCAAGCACCGATCGGACCGCACACCGATCAGACAACAACACTGGGGCCTAGAAGTTCGCGCAACTCCGCGAACAACGCGGACCGGGGTTCGACCCGGTGATCGTCCCCCAGTTTCAACACCCGCCCACCGTCTTCGGCCACCATAT
>BDTL01000045.1 GCA_002898115.1 bacterium BMS3Bbin02
CGAGGATCAGATAGTCGGCTCGTCGCCCCGGCTCGATCGCTCCGGTCGAGGCGCCGAGCCCCCCGGCGATCGATCCCTTCACCGTTGCCGCATTAACCCAGAGTTGCCCGCGACCCGAGACCCAGTCATCGATCCGGAGGCCGGTGGTGAGCCGCTGCGCGGTCTCGGCGGCATCGATCAGCCGGAACCCGTCCATACGAGTCGCGTCTGTTCCCAAGCCGAATACGACACCCCGACTGGCAAACTCCAAGGCCTGTGCGACGCCGTTTCCCTTCCAGGCACTAGCGACCGGGTTATAGCTGACTTTCGTACCCGTATCGGCAAGCATCCCTATTTCATCATGTGTGGCCAGGGTCGCGTGAGCAACCAGAGTCTGCGGGCCGAGGGCACCGATGTCACTGAGCAGCTCGATGGGGCGACGGCCGTACCGATCAAGGGCCCGCTCAACTTCCGGTGTGTGTTCGCTGGCGTGGATCTGAAAGAGCAGTCCAAGTTCTGAAGCCACCGACGCCAACTCGGCGATAAGTTCCTTCGAAGCTGACTGGCCCGACCCACATGTAAGCGACGTCGTGATCCGTGAGCTGCCGGTGCTCGCAGCGCCCTTCAGCCGAGCGAGCGCGACACATTCGTCCATGGACATTCGGGCCTTTTCGGAGGGTCCATCGAAGTCGGCTTGATCGCTGAATTCGTGCCCTAGGACACATCGAATGCCGACATCGAGAACGGCTTGATGGACTGCCTCGATGCGTGCCGGGTCGATCTCACCGGCCGTCACGACAGTGGTGAATCCGCCGCGCAAAGCTTCGACACAGGTCCACTTGGCAGCCACATAGGCATCGTCAGGAGTCATGGCGTCGTACATGGGAAGCCAGATTCGCTTCCATATCTGGGCGGGCTGGCCACCGATGATCGACTTTGCGAACGCCTGCGTGAGGTGCTGATGCGAGTCGACAAAGCCCGGGATGACAGCGGAACCACCCAACTCGTGTCGCACCAGCGTTGGATACTCGGCGATGACCTCTTCAGCTGGTCCGACACCAACGAAAGCACCACCCACGACGGCGACAGCCCACCCATACTCGGGTCCGGATTCTGTGAGAACCACCTGTGGGGACATAACGTAGTCCGATGTATCCGGAAGGATGGGCTGCAGCGCCCCATCGGATGTGGGGGCGTCACTCATTCGGTTGATCTCCTCGATAGATGGATCGGCTGTGTTCGGTCGAGACGTAGACCCTCGAGCGCCAGTGTCACTACGTCGCTAAACGACGCCTCTCGTTCCTCGGAAGAAAGGCCCGAACCTGAGTGGATTTCGTCACTTATCATGAGGATTGTGAGAGCCTGGACACCGTGCCGGGCAGCGAGAGCGTACAGGCCTGCCGCCTCCATGTCGGCTGCCAACACGCCCATTCCCGCCATGACGTCGTACAACGACCGGTCGGGCCGATACAGCAGCTCGCCCGAGTGAACGTTGCCTACGCGAACCGGGATGTTCGCCGTCGCAGACGCGTCCACCGTCGCCCTGAGCAGATCAAAGTCTGCTGTCGCGGCGAAATCGTAGCCACCGTACATGGTTCGGTTGGTGCTCGAATCGGTGCATGCCCCGATCGCAAGCACAATGTCTCGCAGCTTGATCCCGACAGAGACTGCCCCCGAGGTACCAACGCGCACCAGCCGGCGAACACCGAAATATTCAATAAGCTCATTGATGTAAATGGCAGCCGACGGTATCCCCATTCCGGTACCCATCACCGAGACGCGCTCACCGCGATACCTGCCGGTGAACCCCAACATGTTCCGAATTGAGGTGACCAATACGGCGTCGTCGAGAAACCGCTCGGCGATGTGACGAGCACGGAGAGGGTCTCCGGGCAGGAGGATCGATTCTGCAATCTCGCCGGGTTCGGCGCCGATGTGGCGGGTTGCCATCGATGTGTATCCTTACGTTAACGGTGGTACATCACACTAGGCGGCTATCGCATTCGCTGCCGACTGCCGCTCGCGACCCCTCGTCGATCGATTTTCGCGGTCTGGGCGTGGACATGCAAATCGTTTTGTATCCACGATGTCCTGCCGTCTACAGTGGCGAAATCGGTTGCTGGCACACGCTTGCCAGAGGACTGCCATCTATTCGATCTACTGCTATTGGAGCGATATATGAAGCGGAGAAAAGCAACTACTCGTCTAAGCATTTTGGTGGTCGTTTTAGGGCTTGTGGCCGCCGCCTGCGGCTCTACCCCCGACGACGCCGGCGGGGGCGGCGATTTCCAGGCTGCCATCATCACCGGCACTGCGGGACTGGGTGACAAATCATTCAACGACTCGGCGAATACGGGACTGCAGCGGGCGGCGAGCGAACTGGGTATCAAGGTAGTGGTCATCGAGTCCGCACAGAACTCGGATTTCGAACCGAACCTTGACCAGGCTCCCCACCAGGGCAATAACATCGCATTTGCGATCGGCTTCCAGATGGTAGATGCGGTAACCACAGCCGCCGAGAACAACCCCGACATGCTCTATGGCATCGTTGATGCAAAGTCCGACGCCCCCAACGTTGCTTCCCTGCTCTTCCGTGAAGAACAAGGCTCCTTCCTTGTGGGCGTTGTCGCCGGTCTCATGACCAAAAGCAACGAGATCGGTTTCATCGGGGGTCTGGAAATTCCCCTCATCAAGAAGTTTGAGGTCGGATTCCGCGCCGGCGTCATGAGCGTCAACCCGGATGCAGTGGTCTCGGTTAACTACGCAGGCGACTTCGGCGATCCGGCGCGAGGCAAGGAAATCGCTATCAGCCAGTACGCCTCAGGCGTTGACGTGATCTTCCACGCTGCCGGCGGCACCGGTCTCGGATTGTTCCAGGCCGCCATCGAAAAAGGCCCCGGGGCCTGGGTAATCGGCGTCGATGCCGACCAGCTAGCACTGGCGCCTGACAACGTGTTGACCTCGATGATGAAGCGCGTTGACGTTGCAGTGTTCGACACCATCAAAGCAGCTGTGAACGGCGAGTTCACCGGTGGTGCGCGAGTCTTCGGTCTCGCTGAGGAAGGTGTTGGCCTCTCACCCACGACATCAACGAATACACCAGCCGACGTCATTGCCAGAGCTGAAGAGTTTGCGGCGTTGATCATTTCTGGTGACATCGTTGTCCCCACAAACGATGACGAGCTCGCGAGCTTCACGCCCCCGAGTCCGTAGAGAACCTGAAACGCACGGACCCGGATGCAATACTCCGGGTCCGTGTGTTGTGAGGAAAAGAAGTGTCTATGCCGGTGACACCCATCATCGAGATGAGCGGGATTACGAAGGTATTCCCGCTCGTCGTCGCCAATGACCATGTTGATCTAGAGGTGTACCCGGGAGAGATCCTCGGACTCCTCGGCGAAAATGGAGCCGGGAAGTCGGTGCTAATGAGCATCCTCTATGGGTTACTCCAACCAACATCCGGGCAGATACTGATCAACGGCGAACCGGTTGAATTCAACAGTGCTCACGATGCCATCGCTGAAGGCATCGGCATGGTCCACCAACATTTCATGCTCGTTCCGCCGCTAACCGTCGTCGAGAACATTGTGCTCGGTGCGGAGCCGAAGCGCTCAGGCGGGCGACTGGATATGGAAACGGCGGCGAAACAAGTTGCAGAACTATCTCGGCGCCACGGACTCGAGGTCGATCTGCAGGCACGCGTTGAGGATATTCCCGTCGGGATGGCCCAGCGTGTGGAAATCCTCAAAGCGATCTACCGAGAAGCCCGGGTCCTGGTGCTGGATGAACCGACCGCGGTGCTGACACCTCAGGAGGTAGAAGGCCTCTACAGAATCATGCGGAGTCTTGCGGACGCCGGCGTCCCCATCATCTTCATAACCCACAAACTGCACGAACTCATCGGAGTGTGTGATCGGATCACGGTGATGCGCAGGGGAAAGGTAATCGGATCCGTAGACACTGACGACGCGACTCCCGCTCTCCTGGCCGAGATGATGGTTGGCCGCGAGGTAATCCTCGAGATCGACAAAGCTCCCGCTACGCCGGCAGAGACCGTACTCGTCGTGGATGGGCTAACCGTCCGAAACGACGATACGGACCGCACGCTCCTCGATAACATCTCGTTCGAAGTCAAGGCCGGCGAAATCGTCGGCATTGCGGGCATTGCCGGGAACGGTCAGGATGAACTGCTGGATGTCCTTAGCGGACTGCGTATGCCGGAAGCGGGAACGGTTTCTCTCGGCGGATCGGATGTGACACATGCCGATCGTCGCAAGCGGATTCGACTCGGAATCTCGATGATTCCCCAGGACCGTCAGCGCGAAGGCCTCATCTTGTCGTTCACCATTGCGGACAACATCGTTCTCGGCGAGCACCGCGATGCGACATTTGCGACTCGAATCAAGCGCAATTTTGAGGCCATCAGCTCATACGCTCGAAAGCTGATGAAGGCGTTCGATGTTCGCGCCAGCGACGAGACCGTTCTCGTTTCCAATCTCTCCGGCGGAAACCAGCAGAAAGTTGTCGTTGCTCGGGAGATGAGCCGCGACACCAAGCTCCTGATTGCTGCACAGCCGACACGAGGTGTCGACGTCGGTGCGATCGAGTTTATCCATCGCAACATTGTTGACATGCGCGACCGGGGAACGGCGGTACTCCTTGTCTCGACAGAATTGGATGAGGTAATGCAGCTGAGTGATCGAATCCTCGTACTGTTTCGAGGGCGCGTCATCGGCGAGGTGTCGGGTGACGAGGCAACCTTGGAAACCGTCGGCCTATGGATGGCCGGTCACCGGGAGGTGAGCGCGTGAGCCAGATGCACGGTTCGTCAATTGATGATCTCAACGGCGACGTTGTTGCGACTCGCCTTCCGCCGGGGGTTGTCCATCTGGGCCGTTCCCTCGTGGCTCTCGCACTCGCATTTGCCTTAGGGGCTGTCGTCATGCTCATCATCGGAAGAAACCCGATCGAAGCGTATTCGGCTCTCATCACATCCTCTGTCGGCGACAAGTTTTCGTTTGGAGAAACGCTTGAGAACACGACGCCGTTGATCTTCACCGGCCTCACCCTGGCAGTGGGATTCCAGGCACGGCTCTTCAATCTTGGAGCAGAAGGTCAGTTGTTGATGGGCGCCCTTATGGCGGCATACATCGGCGTTTCCTTCAACGCGCCCGCCCCGATCCACGTCGGTGTCGCATTGCTCGCCGGTGCAATTGTGGGCGGCCTATGGTCTGGCCTCGCCGGAGTTTTGTTGGCGTTCCGTGGCGTCCACGAGGTGATCAGCACCATCATGTTGAACTTCGTCGCATTCTTCTTCATCAACTACATGGTGACAGGGCCGATGAAGGAGGTCACGGAACTCGATATTCCTCAGACAGCCAAGATCGCCGGATCGGCCATGCTGCCGAGAATCTTCCCTCCATCCCGATTATCTGCAGGGCTGATCGTCGCTCTGGTCACAGCCACAGCCGTGTGGTGGCTTGTCATGAAAACACCACTCGGGTACGAACTACGTGCAGTCGGGCGCAATCCGGACGCTGCCCGCCAGGCCGGGATCCGCCCGAAACGAGTCACCGTACTCGTCATGATGATCAGCGGTTCGATAGCGGGTCTCGGGGGCGCCGTCATCATGACCGGCCTCTTCCAGCGGTATCAACAAGGTCTCAATCCGGGTTTCGGTTTCACGGCTATCGCAGTCGCATTGCTCGGCCGCAACACCGTTCCCGGGGTGCTCGCTGCCGCTCTTCTGTTCGGCGTTCTGGCCCAGGGAGCTCGTGGGATGCAGACGATTGCCGACGTGCCAACGGACACCATTCTGATGATCCAGGCCCTGGTGATCTTCTTCGTGTCGACCCCGCATTTGCTGGCTCTCTTCAAGAGACGCAGAGCGGCAGTCGCAGCAGAGATGGAAGCGTAACGATGGAAATAGTCGGCGCGATCCTTTCTACCGCCACTATCGCGGCAATGATCAGATCAGCAACCCCGCTCACCCTTGCCGCAATGGGCGGCATCTTTTCCGAGCGTGGCGGCGTCATCAACATCGCGCTCGAAGGCATCATGCTGACCGGTGCATTCACGGCCGTCCTCTTCAGCACCATCGGAGCTTCGATCGTGCTGCCGGCAGGGGCCTCCGCCATGCTGGGGGTGCTCGCCGCGGTGACTTTCGGACTCGTTATTGCGCTGACTCACGCCTACT
>BDTL01000046.1 GCA_002898115.1 bacterium BMS3Bbin02
CCTTGATGACGTCGGTGACGGTATCCGTGCGATCGACGGCATCACCGACGCCAGCCGAGGCGCAGACGACATGCTCGACGCGGCGCGTAAGGCGGAACGGGTTCTTGACGGGATTGACGACGTCGGCGGAGCGGCGAATCGGATTGCTAACGGTCACGCGTGGGCGAAGCACGCAGCCGAGTTCCCAGATGTCGCGAGTGTTGGACAGTTCGAGAGTCTGGTGCTTGACGTCATGGAGAACGCATCAGAGGCGAAGGAGCTGGTAGGCGGACGCAGAGCGTTTTGGTCCGAAGGTACGCTCGTGATTTTCGATCCCGCCAGCATCGACGGTGGTACGGTATTCCGGCCACGGGATGGCTTCGCCTACTATGAGGGTCTGAGCTAGCGCTGGAGGCGAGGATGCGATTGCTGCGACTGGACAACGGACTGTTGCAGCTGGAACTCACAGGGGACCAGCTGGCCGCATTCTCGAATGGTCTGAACGAGGCACTCAACGCTGTCGAGGATTGGGAGTTCCGGACTCGGTTGGGTGTCGACAGAGATGCTGCTCGAGGGTGGCTGAGCGAGCTGCGTGTCTTGGAACGTCAGGTCGAACAATGTGGCGACGCGTAGTCAGAAATGGTGCGAGAATCCATGGGGTCCTCTGGCCACCGGCAGATACTCCACCACCTTTCGGATCACTGCCTCCGTCGGTCGCGGCGCAACATTTGATGTGGGCGGTATGTTTCGGTATTTCGGTACATATCCGTGACTTGGATAGACCCTTGGCCCGCGGATGACTCGGAGCGACGGATCCTTGTGGACGGGCTGGTGGCGCTTCGCGGTGAGCGAATCCGGGCTGTCAGGTATCTGATTCCGTCATCGAGCGACGATTTCACGGTCGGGACCCTGGAGCATTCTCACGAGGCGAGCACGGGAATCGAGTTAGAAACCTACAGCTCGGTCGTTCTCTCCCTGGTCTGGAAGATGCAAGGTGTGTGCGAGGGGCTTGCTATTGGTATCTTTCCGGCCAGCACGTTCGAAAGAGCGCGTCGCCTGAGAGCGTTCGATGTGACGTCGCTCGATCAGTGGCAGGCGCGTGTGGGTTCCGCGATCGTTGAAGTTGGGGCCGCGTGGCATGTTCCTGCAGACGGGTGTCCGTTGACGTTGTGGTCGCTTCGGCTCATGTTCGACTCGGGAACAGCGGTCACGATCTGCTTGGGTGAGCAAAGGTCTGGCGTGGGTCTTTGCTACATGCCCGACAGTGTTCTTGCGATATTCGATAGATCGCTCGCTGAGTCGTTCTGGAGTTGCCCCGGCTTGATGGACAGCCGACTTGTTTGTTTATCGTGGCACGGTGGGACGTGCCCGGGTCTGGCGGAGGGTTGGGTCTTTCGGGGGTTCCCGGACGTAGATTGCCCAGATCGCGGGGGTTGCGAGCGTCGACGAACGCGATCGTTTGGTGCCGCGATCTCGTCCGGTTGGTCGCGTGATCGGTGCTCGTGGTGAGCTGCCGCCGGCGGACCTGTGTACAGGAAATCGCGGTGAGGTCGAGTGGCTCGAAGCTGGGAATCTTAAGGTAAGCGTCGAAATGGTCGTTGACATCTGATCACAGTCGAGTAACTTCACGTGCGTAGTTCGACGGGCGGAATTACATCGATGTAGGCTGTGTGTAGCCTAAAGGAGGCTCCTTGTGAGCGACCAAATAGTAAGACCCGGTGTCGGGGAGAACGGTGGATTCCGTGCTCCACAGGTATGCAAGCTCGTCGGTATCACATACCGGCAGCTCGACTACTGGGCCCGCACCAAATTGATCCAACCATCAGTTCAATCGGCGACCGGTTCGGGCTCTCAGCGTCTGTACTCCTTCTCCGACATCGTGCAACTGAAAGTCGTCAAGCGATTGCTTGACGCCGGGATGAGCCTCAAGCGCATTCGCCAGGCGATCGAAATCCTCCGCATCCAGCTCGAAAGTGACTCCCCGCTCGCCGACGTGACCCTCCTCAGTGACGGCGCCACGATCTACGCCGCCGCAAGCGCCGAGGAAGTCGTTGACGTCTTCCAACGTGGACAGGGCGTGTTCGGCATCGCCGTCGGGCCCGTCGAACGGGAGCTGATCGGCGAGATGCACCAACTGTTTCCCGCTGGTGGGTCCGACGCAGCCACTCTGGCCCAGGAGGCGTAAACGGTGGTTTCGGACCTCACGCATACACGGGGTCCCGCGTCGTACACCGAGTTCGCCCACGAAAGTGAACGCCAGTTTGCGCTGTTGCTCGACTTCTACGGTATCCCCTGGGAGTACGAGCCGCGTGAGTTCCCCATCGATTTCGACGACGACGGGAAGCCGTCCGCATTCTTCCGACCGGACTTCTATCTGCCGGAAGACGACCGCTACATCGAAATCACCACCATGAGCCAAAAGCTCGTGACGAAGAAGAATCGCAAGATGCGCCTGGTACAGTCGCTCTACCCGCATGTGAACATCAAACTGTTCTATCTGCGCGACTACCTGCATCTCGTGGTCAAGTACGGCCTTGAGGAACCTCCCGGAATGTCGGGACCCGCCGTTCCGAGCAGGATTCCCGGACCTTCGCGCGTAGCGCTTGACCTCGATGCAAGTGCAGTTGGTGCATACGTGGGCTAGCGTTTCATTGCCATCGTCCGATGCAAGGAACTGCCTGAGATGCACACAACTCACATCCGCGACACACATGAGAGCCTTGGCGCTCGTTTCACCGATTTCGGTGGCTGGGACATGCCGCTCCAGTATGAGGGTGTGCTGAGCGAACACGCCGCTGTCCGTGAGGCCGCGGGGGCGTTCGATGTTTCCCACCTCGGCCGATTCTCCGTTGCAGGCCCCGGCGCAACCGCGCTCATCCGCCAACAGCTCTGCAACGACATTGCGACCGTGGATCCCGGGCGAGCCCAATACACAATGGCGCTCAATGATCAAGGTGGTGTTGAGGACGACATCATTGTGTGGCGGTTCGATGAGGAGTTGTACTGGGTCCTACCCAACGGCGCCAACGTCGACGAGATCCTGCAACGATTCAGGAGCGCCGCATCGCCAACAGTAACCATCGGCACACCGCGAGACCACACCGTCCTGATCGCCGTTCAAGGCCCAACTGCGCTTGATGCGATCGAGGAAGTTATCGGGATGCGTCCCGGGCGGTTTCGGGTTGCCCGGGGGACGTTCCAGGGCGAAGACCTCTGGGTGGGCGGTACCGGCTACACCGGAGAGCGCGGCGCCGAGATCGCGGTGACCCACGATGTGGGCGTGGCCCTCTGGCAAGCCCTGATGGGGGCCGGTGTCGTTCCCTGCGGATTAGGCGCACGTGACACGCTCCGACTTGAAATGGGATATCCGCTCTGGGGCCAGGATCTGGACGAAACGACAACCCCGCTCGAGGCAGGCCTCGGCTGGGTTGTTAACTGGGACCATGAGTTTGTCGGCCGTGATGCACTCGTCCGCCAACGCGAGGAGGGGATCCATCGCAAGCTCATCGGCTTCACGACCGCGGGCAGACGCCCGCCGCGACATGGCTACGCGGTCCGATCGGATCAGGGAACCGGCGTAGTCTCGTCGGGCAATATCAGCCCGGTACTTGGTCATGGCATCGGCATGGCCTATATCGATTCGGCCGCAGACATAACCGGCCTCGAAGTTGACATCCGGGGAACGTGGACGGCCGCCGAGGTCGTCAAACCACCCTTCTTGAAGAAGTGACCCTGCGCCGGCGAATTGCTGAGCGTGTATCGGTTGCTGAGTCTGCGGTCGGTCTCGGCGTGGCCTTGGGGGACCCTGAGGATCCGAGGGACTCGCACATGGTTCGCGGCGCCAGCGTATGGGCCCCACGATCACCCATCACATGCGCGGTTACGACGTCACCGAACTGGTTCGGGGTTGTTGACCGAGTGGTTCATCCCCAAGCCCGGGTCGTGTGTCTGGACGCGATGTCCGCCGTTATCGATCTCTTCGGAGAATCAACAACCGAAGCTACAGACGTGTGGCCCCGTGTGGAAGTGACGCGGGCGGCTCTCCGCGATACTCGACGGCTGGCGGGCGCACTGGTACAGATTCGCGGGGTCGCTCTGCCGTGGGGAACACCGATCGGGGGGTGGTTCTCGGTGCGGACCCCTATTCCATCTACAGCCTGGGAACGGTGGACCTCGTTCGGTAAGGTGGACCCGCCACCACCGAGCCTGGCTCCTTTTCTTCCTGGAATCGTTCGGGTCGTGCCTGATCCGGGCACATCTGTCGGCGACTACGCTGCATCCTTTCAAGAGTTTGTACGCGGATGGCACTCAACGAGTGTGAACGAAAGGTTGCCGTGAGCGTTTTCCTCGGAGTTGATATCGGTGGTTCAGGGGTGAAGGGGGCGCTGGTTGACGTCGCAACGGGTGAACTTGTTTCAGCCCGGTACCGTGTTGCGACGCCTCGTCCGGCGACGCCGGACGCTGTTCTGAAAGTCGTCGAGCAAGTCGTTCGCCATTTCGAGTGGAAGGGCGCCTTCGGATGCACGTTCCCCGGTGTCACCGTGAGCGACACAATCTTGACCGCAGAGAACATGGATCCGGGGTGGGTCGGTGTGAATGCCGGCGTCGCGATCACAGAATCGACCGGTCTACGGGTCACGGTGCTCAACGATGCCGACGCTGCCGCGATCGCCGAATCAACGTTCGGCGCCGGAAGCGGCGTGAGGGGAACCGTGCTGCTCTTGACGTTCGGCACCGGCATCGGGAGCGGATTGATACACGACGGTGTGCTCGTCGCGAACACAGAACTCGGACATCTTGAGTTCAGAGGTATGAAGGCAGAGGACTACGCCGCTGCACGTCTTGTCGAGCGCGAAGATATGCGCATCGACTGGTGGGCCTCGAGAGTCAACGAGTTCCTCGTCCATGTCGAGCGACTCTTCGCACTATCGCGGATCATCTTCGGCGGCGGCATCGCCAAACGATTCGATGAGATCGAGCCGTTCCTGACTGTTCAAACCAGGGTTGTGCCTGCGGCGCTCCTCAACAACGCAGGCATTGTTGGTGCTGCGTACACTGCGGGCCAACGATATGGGAGCGCCGACAATGACTAACACGACTGCCACGCACGTCACCCGGGACGGGGTTGCGCTCGTCGTGAGAACCTGGGAGGCAGATAGCCCCCACGGTGTTGTGCTGCTGGTGCATGGGATCTCCGAACATACGTCGCGTTACAACCACGTCGCTGCCGCGGTCACTGCCGCCGGACTCACGATGGTCGGGTTTGACCTGCGCGGTCACGGCGAGTCCGGAGGTCCCCGCATCGATGTCGAAGGCTTCGGATCGTTCCTGGGAGACGTAGGCGAAATCATGACGATGGTTCGTAGCCGCGGCCTGCCAGTGGTCATGTACGGGCACTCCCTCGGCGGTCTCATCGCTCTCAGCTACGTCGTTGAAGGAGAGAACCTACCCGATGCTCTCATTCTGAGCGCTCCGGCGCTTGGCGCAAAGCTCCCGCCGGGCCTGGAGACCGTCGGACGATTGATCGCAAAGCTCGCGCCGACGTTTCGACTGCCGACCTCGATCAAGGGCTCCCAACTCAGCGGCGACCCTGCCGTTGGAGAGGCCTACT
>BDTL01000047.1 GCA_002898115.1 bacterium BMS3Bbin02
GTGGCTCGGGCGCGACACGTACCCTGGGCGGTATGGTGCTGGAATGTCTGAATCATTCGAAGAGTTCAAATCGTCGTTCTCCTACGGATCGCGGTCCGACCTGTCGTTCAAATTCCTCAAACACCTTGATGATGCCGATGCAGCCGAGTTTTTCCGGCAGATCCTGAGAGAAGTCGGAGACGCCTACGACACCGGGGACGTCGCCGGTCTCATCGACATCGCCTACGAAGCTCAGATTGCCGGGTACGCACCCGACCCGGACGAGCCCTACCCCTACACCTATGACGATCGCCCGTTCGCTCCGCTTGCCAAACCGTTGTCGGAGTCGCGAGTTGGACTCGTAACGTCGAGTGGTCACTTCGTTGCCGGTGATGATCCGGAGCCGTTCGGGGTGAAGGACATGACCCAGCAAGAGGCTCATGATCGCATCGGCGAGTTTCTGCGCGAAGCGGCAGTGTTGTCGGCAATCCCGCGCGACGCGCCGGCGGAGAATCTGGTCGTGCGTCACGGTGGTTATGACATACGGTCGGCGCTGCGTGACCCGAACGTCACCTTCCCGCGTGATCGGCTCGTGGAAGCCGAGGAGAGAGGCCGGATCGGCGAGCTCGCTCACACCCTCTACTCCTTTCCCGGGGCAACAGCACAAGGGCGGGTGAAACGCGCCGCTCGGGAGTGGGCTACACAACTTGTCGCTGACGAGATCGACGTCGTGCTTCTGGTGCCCGTCTGACCCGTCTGCTTCGTGTCGGTCGGACACGTTGCCAGAGAGTTCGAAGCAGCCGGGATCCCAACGGTAGCGGTGTACGTGCGAGCGTTCCGGCATGTCGCCGAAGCGATGGGCGTGCCGCGCACCGTTGTCACGCGTCACCCGATGGGTCGCACCCTCGGTGCTCCCGGTGATGTTGAGCGTCAGAGTGACGTTATCGAAGCCGCGTTCGCGCTGCTCGATTCAGCACAGGAGGGTGGTGCAATGGTGGAGCTCGAGGCGCCGTACCGACCGGGCACCGACAGGGTTTGATCTCTCACCAGGTCAGATCCTGCGACGATCGTTCGCTGCCTGCCGATTGATGGCTCTCTGCTTGTTTCAGAGAGCCATCAATCGGTTGCGGATCAACGTATTCAGTACGGAGACCATTGGAGTGTGGTCGCCGGTCATCGAGGCGGCAGCGGCCATTGCGTAGGCATCACCGGCCGGTCGCGGACGGAGGCGGACAACGGGAGGGAGACCATATCGAACGAGGCTCCAGTTGGCCCAGATGCGTGCGGTGCGTCCGTTCCCGTTGGCGAACGGGTGGATACGTACCCATTCACCGTGCATTTCCGCCGCGAGTCTGAGTACCGATCCAAAGATGCCTGCCGTTGCGGGTCGTTCGGCGGGTGGGATAGCATCATCGAGCACCGATACCGCTTCAAGCGCCGCGGCTTCGAACGCTTCGAGGTGAGCCGGTACGGTTAGCGACGGGACTCCCGCGGCTTGGCCGACCGCTACTTCATATCCAATCAGCTCAGGGAACTTCGGATCAGAATCTCGGATCTCGCCGGCGAAATATCTGACGGGGAGTGTGCACCCGGCGTAGAGGTCGCGGTGCCATGACTGAGCCACCGTTAGTGCTGGAGGGTCACGTCTGACAGCGCCTGCGACAGCTCTGCGTAAGACGTCCTGAGCGTTCTTCACCAGTCGTTCCGTGTCGGCCGGATCGTCACTGTTCCAAGCTGTCGGCAAACAGATCCCCGATGTTTAGGGCGTCGATTGCTGCTGCGGAGGTCATCGTGGACCGCATCGGATCGCGCACTGATCCCTCTCCCTCTCCGAATTTCCGGATCTCCTGTTCCAGGTCATCGTCGCTGTACCGCCACGATCGCAAGGCCTCGACGGTCTCGCTTAACCGTGCCTCAAGGTCGACGGAGAGAAAGTCGAGCTCTCGCTCGACCGCAGTCTCGGCGATCTCGTTCATCGAAGATCCAACGATCCCGGCCATGTGTTTCAGGCGCTGATAGGTCTTGCGGTTTTTGAACCGCAGTGTCAGGACCCGAGGCGGCGAGCGATCGTTCTTCGCTTGTTTCATGCCCGTTCACCCGTCATGCTAGCAATTCATTGATATGCTATCACTTCTTTCAATCGGTGTCACGACCCATTTCTCTGGAAGCCTCCACCTCGCGCAGCCGTTGGATGTGCTCCGGAACGTATGTAATCGCTACCGGTGGCGCCGTTATTCGCCTGTTTGTTCGAGGCGTTCGATTGCCTCCAGCATGCGTGCCTGGGTCTCAATCACGACGTCGAGTTTCTCATCGAGGTAGCGGATCTCGAGCTCTGCCTTGAGGTTCAGTCGGTAGTCATTCTCCGCGGCGATCTTGGCCTGTTGCCGTTGCCAGCGCTGTGCCCTGATGATGAACGGAACTTCGAGTGCCGCCAGCGTTGCGAGGAACGAACCGACGACGGCGAGTGAGACCAGAGGGAACGGCTCGTACGGTCGTGCGGCGACATTGTAGATGGCCCATGCAGCGATAGAGGCAACGATCCCGGCCGGGAACCACCAGCTAGCGATTGCAGCCGTGACGTGGGTTGCAAGCGTGCCTTCGCCAGCATTGATATCTGTGACGAGGTCCTCGTTCATCGTCGAGAGCAACGTGTTTGAGCGAATGCTGTCGATGACCTGTGCGTCAAGTTCGCGCATCTCGGGGTCGGTCTCGCCGAGCAGCGCTTCCATCTCCGCAGCCTTGGCGTCGTCCGCACAGTCGCCGCATACCGCGCCGTCGCCGAACCATTCGGGGTGTTTGCGCTTGATGGTTGCGATCACCGAACCGGGCAGGAGTGAGGAAAGTGTGGTTCGACCCTTCCTGCCACAGACCGAGCAACGGTCATCGTGTGGTTCGGTTTCGGTTGTCATGGAGCACTCCTTCGCCACGGTCACCAAGATACCGGATCACCCCGCCACCCACACGCGCACTGTTCTTGTGACGGTTGGTGGAATTGCTCACCTGAAGCGTCACAAGAACGGTGGAGTGGCATCAGTATCCGGTCATAGATTGTTAAGGACATCTACGCGACGATCCGCTCTATCGTGTCCCAATGAACGTTCGCTCTCGCCTCTTCTTCCTCGCAACTGTCGTGCTCGTGGTTGCTGCCGCCTGCTCGACCGCAACGTCCGATGCCCCCGACACAACGGTTGCCTCCGATGCCACGGTTGCAGCAGGCGCTCCGGGCGCCTCCGGCTCAACCACCACCGAAGCGATAACACCTCGCGTCGCCAGTGGGCTTCGCAATCAGTTCGGTTACGAGTTCCCGGCAATGGACTTCACGATCCCTGACACGGGACTCTCGGATGAGATTCGCGCTGATCTGGAAACATTGTGGGCGGGCCTCGGGGTGACCGGTGTTGACATTGAAGTACTCAACCGCCTGGGTTCGTCGGGAGACGTTCGGCTGGCATGGCTGTTCGCCGACCTCATGCGGTTCACCGGATTCGGTGAGGCAACGGACGCACTTGTCGCGAACTTCGCCACCCTTACCGGCGCCGATCTCACAACCGACCCGGTGTTCGAACGCAGTGCCTGGCAGTCGATCACCGATCTCTTGATTGCCTGGGACCTGCCCGCGCCGCCGGAGTACGTCGACTACAAAGGTCGTCTTTTCACCATCATCGAGCCTGCGTGGCAGCCGTTCTTCGATGATGCCGAGGCCGAGATCGACTGGCGCCTCACGTCCTGGGGAGGTGTCCTCATCGACGATCGCGTCTTTGGTGACATCGATCCGTGCGAACGGGGTTGCATTCCCGCACTGGACAATCCCAAGGTGACACCGGCAGCCGACGGTGATTGGTACCCGGATGACCGTCTCGTGTTTGGCGTGGTTGTAGATGGGGAGGCGAGGGCCTATCCGAAACATCAGATGGAATTCCACGAGATGATCAACGACACGCTTGGCGGGCGGCGCATCGGTGTTCCCTATTGCACGCTCTGCGGATCGGCGCAAGCGTATTTCACCGACTCGGTTCCGGACGGAATCGAGATACCGGTGCTGCGAACCAGTGGACTGTTGAGCCGTTCGAACAAGGTGATGTATGACCTGAACACGCAGAGTGTCTTCAATACCTTTACCGGGAAGGCGCTTTCCGGGCCGATGCGCGAGGCCGGCGTCACGCTTGAGCAGATCACCCTGGTGACGAGTACGTGGGGCGAGTGGAAGGCGGCGTATCCAGATACGACGATCCTCGCTGAGGACGGTGGTATCGGTCGTGTGTACCGCCTCGATCCATTAGGTGATCGCGATGCAAACGGTGCGATTTTTCCGATCGGTGATGTCGATCAACGACTCCCGGCTCAGGTGCAGGTCGTCGGGGTGCAAAGCCCCGACGGTGTAGCTGTTGCATTCTCGGTTCCTGATCTGGAAACGGTTCTGGCCAACGAGGACTCAGTGTCCCTCGGGGGCATTGTGATCATTGCTAGTGGCGGTGGTTTCTCGGCCCAACTCGAGGACGGTACCCCGATCGTTTCTCACCAGTCGTTCTGGTTTGCGTGGTCCCAGTTCAACCCCGACACCCTGCTCTGGGTCGCTCCAGAAAACTAGTGACACGTGCCCGTTTTCTGTTTTCGTGACGCTTGACAGGGATAGTCCTGTCCGAACGTCACCAAAACGGTGATATCGGGGTGTGCTAGGCCATGAACGTTTGGAGGATCCAGACCGCCGCGATACCCACCGTGACTGTCAGGATGACGTCGCGTTTCCACCACGCGACACCGATGGCTGCCAGCATTCCCAACGTCTCCGGACGAACCGAGACGAACGCCGTGATACCTCCGCCGTCGGCGACCGCAACCGCGACGAGTGCCGAGAGAACCGCTGGCCCCACAAACCGCAGTGCCTGGGCTGTCACCGGTGACATCGCGGAGTCGCTGCGTGCAAGGATGAAACCTGATCGCATGAAGTAGGTTCCGATACCGACGACGGCGTACGCGAAGAACTCAGACACGGATGCGCCGATCTGCCACGGTGCCCGCAACGATGCCGACGAGTCCGCCCACCAGGAGACCGAGTCCCAGAGGGAGGGTCGATGCTGCCGCACCAACGAACGCACCGACGACAGCGGCCACTGCTGCCGGCCGGGTCTTGAGAGCCGGCACGACAATGCCGATGAACATCGCGGGGACACCGAACTCCACGGGCCAGGACTCGGGGATGATCGGCCCGAGAAACATTCCTGCGGTGACAAACGCGTGCCACATGCCGTAGAAGGTCAGGGCGATTGTTAACCAGTAGACACGAAAATCCCGATCCGACATAGTGTCATCGACCTGGGTATCGATCAGTGCAAACACCTGATCAATCAACCAGTACGGTGCCAGAACTCGGAACCATCGCGGTTGGGTACGGAAGCGTGGAGTGAGGGCGGCCGAATACATCATGTGTCGAGCGTTGATGACGAGACCGACCGCGATCACCAGCAGAACCGATCCGCCGGCGCCGAGCAGACTTGTCATCGCGATCTGTGCTGCCCCGGCGAATATCAACGCACTACTCAGCCAGCCGACGAAATCGTTGACGGGTTCGGCTTCAACGATCGTGAGACCCATCAGGACTCCGAAAGGCAGAGCTCCTACGAGGAGTGGGATGGTGTCTTTCGCCGCCCGTTTGATCAGTGGACGGTCGTTTGTCATCACCACATTCCTCCGAGACAGCGAGGCCTTCCGTTCTTGCGATGCTGGGGGCCATATATGGCCCCCAGCATCGCACGAAGCCTATCGGTCTC
>BDTL01000048.1 GCA_002898115.1 bacterium BMS3Bbin02
CGTTCGGACTATCCGACCCGGGTGCACTCGAGGGCCTTATTGCAGCTGCGGGCATGAGAGTGATTGCAGACGGAGAAGCCGACTGTCCCTTCCTGTATTCGGATTCCGAGGCGTTCTGGAAGGCGAACATTGCCGCTGGTGCTGCAAGGAGTCATGGAGACTGTCGGAGAAGAGACACTCAGGACCGCCGTTATGAAGTCTGCGGAGCCGTATCGCACAGATGACGGTGGTTTCCGATTCGAGAACGCGTTCCGCTACGTCGTAGCCGCCCCGGGCCGCCATGCCGAAGCCCTCCCTCGGGGAGTCACGAATCGTTGAGGTGGTGGAAGGGTGCCGGCTCTGGAGGGAGGACCGTTGCCATCACGCAGAATTCGTTGCCGACCGGGTCTTCCATGACCACCCACGAGACGTCGGTTTGGCCGATGTCGATGCGCCGGGCGCCGAGGCCCTCCAGCCGACGGACTTCCTCTTCTTGCGACGCATCGACCGGGCACACGTCAAGGTGGACTCGGTTCTTATGCAGCTTCGAATCGGAGGTAGCCAACAGCACGATTGTGGGTGCTGTGGAATCACCCGCGATGACAACGCCTGTGTGATCCTGGTCTGTGATGCGATAGCCGAGGGCTTCGCACCAAAACCGCGCGGCCACAACCGGATCGGAGCAGTCAATTGCGATTTCGCCGATACGAACGGTCATGCCGGTGATCCTAGGTCAACCGCCTCGCATTCACTAACGCCCGACGATGCGTTCGGCCGACCGCCAAGATGGATCACGGAGGTGGCTCACGGTATTCCCGCAGCCGGACGTGGGGTCGCTCCCGCATCGATGCTCCTGCGAAATGAGCTTGCCAGGTGTCCGCTACCTCCACCTCGAACCACCGCTGTTCCGAGAGAGCTCGGCCAGTATTCGAGGAGAGGTGTCGCGCCAAGCGGCTTTGGCGTTCATCGAGATCGACCCGACGTCGCCGTGACCCTCTGGTCACAAGCCGCACCGGACCAGCTGATTCATCGAGATGAGATAAGTCTGACCCGTGGCAACTCCGTGCGTGCCGTAGGTGCCTCTCTGGTCCGCTTGCCCGTGTCGCGTGATCTCTCCGCGATCGGCTGCAAGGTCGGCCACGAGCGTCGCGCGCGACTATGCATGAAGCGAACACACTCAATCCCTGTACGTTTGGGATCTGTGGCGCTTCTGGTCGCGATGGATTACCCATGTGGTTCGTCCCGACACCTAGTTAGGTCGGGTGCTCCGACAGCCGGCCGAGGAATGTTTGGATGCCCTCGGTGACGAGACGCAGGTAGTTGATCGACGTGGCTACATCAGTGGCGTGCTGAAGGGAGTGGTCCGCAGCGACGATCTCAATGACTTCGATGTTTAGCAGGCCAGAGACAAACTCGGAGTCCCAGGTCGGGTCGGCCGTGGCTCCCACAGCAAGAGTCGGGGCCTCGGCCGCTTTGAGTGCTGCCCGCACGCTCTCTCGACCGAGCAGAGGTGTCAACCATAGCCCGGGGAGGCCACGTTCCACCGCTGCGGGAAGAGCGAGCGACGTGATGGATTTCGTAATCAGTAGAACACGGGAGTCATCTCCGACATAGTTCAGAGCTGCCTCCAGCCGATCCGCCACCCACTGCTCAGCTTCGACGCTGCGATCCCACTGATCCCACACCTGGAGGACGGACCACCCCTGGCCCTGGGCAGCCACGCGGGCGAACCACAACAGCGGTGCAGCAGGCACATACCGAGCGCCCGGGAGCAAGACAGCAACACGGTCAGGATCGCCGGCAAAGTACTGACCGCCGCAGATTCCGAGGTCGACATCGTCCATGCCATGGAGCATACCAACGGCGTCAATGTCCGCTGCGTGGTGCTGCCGCCGAGACACACGTAGGGGCATACTGTCAGCCGTGAACGTGAACCCGCGCGTCGAGCTACTTGGAGAGTCGGGTGCCGACCCGATCGATATCGTCGCGCACGATCCGGCGTAGCCCGCACGTTTCGTCGCTTGGCGTTCGCGGCTCCTCAAGGCGGCGCTAGCAGCCTTACGGATCGGCGCAGTGCTGCAGTCGGATCGATCGGCCCGGTGTTGGAGGGTGAGCGAACGTTGGACGAGCATCCGCTACCTGTGGAATCTGATGGGAGTGGCGTGCTGTCGTCGCAAAACTGGACAAGCATGAATGTAAAGAGCATCTTTACATTCATGTCGACTGTGCTTGATCGTCTCTATCGGATCGCTGAACCGCAGGCCGGGTATTTCACGACGGCTCAGGCAAGTGAGGTGGGCGTGTCACGTCAGGAGCTGTACTACCTGCGCCGGAGTGGGGAGTTGCTCAAGGTGACCTATGGGATCCAGCGGTTGGCTCGCTTCCCGGCGAGTCGCCTCGAAGACGTCGTCGTAGCGTGCCTATGGGCGGGTCCCAGGGCGGTGGCGAGTCACGAGACGGGTTTAGTCGTGTTTGGAATCGGTGATGCGATGCCGCCAACGATCCACGTCACGGTCCCGGAGGCCTTCCGGGGACGAAAGCCCGGTGTCACTGTGCATCGGGCCGAGGTGGCTCCCGACGAACGCTCCTCTCGCGACAGCGTCCCGGTTACCGTGCCCCTGCGGACGATCGCCGACGTTGCCCGTACCGATCCCGCTGAGGCTCGAATCGCCCTCCAGGACGCGTTGGAGCGGGGCATCGTCCGCCGCAGGGAGTTGGCCCGGGCGGCTGAGCGGTACCCGGACTTGGCGGCGATCGTGTCAGAGTCCATATGACGGTCGGCCGATTTCGGAGCGCTGACGACTTTCGTCGCTCCCTCGACCAGCGGATCGCCGCCAAGTCGTTTCGGTGGCCGTCAACGTTCCACACCTCGACTTCGTCGGTCTCGCCGACATCACCGTTCCGATGATCTCCGTCGCCCAGCAGCTCGCCGAGAAACTGCATGCGGTGTCCCGCAGGTACAAGAGTGGCGATTCGTCGCGGGCGAAGGATGCGTTCGACTCGCTGCTGCTCGCTTAGGCGATCGAGCTTCCATCTGCCGGCGACATGAGGGCCCCGGTAGCCGCGACCTTCACCATCCGGACGACACCGTTGCCGGTGGGGGTACCCCGTCTGCCTACAGGGCGGGAGTACCGCTTCGACACCCTTCTGGATGACTACCCGATTGCCGCGATTCGGAAGTTGCCGAAATCGATAGTGCCTGGACGCGGCTCTGGGATCCTGTGTTGCGCCAAACGTGCGCCGATGGTGCACACTGGAATCCGACGACCTTGTCCTGGTCAGCGTGACCGGCCCGGCGAGACCGTTTCTGACGTTTTCCCGATCAGCGGCCCAGTGAGGGTTGCGGAGCGCCATTGGTCCGATCCCTGATGTGAACGTCGAGGTGCTCGGCTACGGCCTCGCTTCTCACCATGACCCGGTACTCGAGTCGAGTTGCTGTTGATAGCCTGCCTCGATGCGCATCGAGGCAGGCCAAGCTGCGATGAAGCCTGCCATGGCCGGATCCCAAAGCCCGGCATCCTCGATGAAGGAGACCGCGATCGCATTCGAGAGATAGTCGTTCCCCTCGGTAAGTGCGTTGGCTACTACCTCGAAACAGCGGCGTGCAACGTCCGTGTTCGATCGCTCGAAGGCGGCCAAGGCAAAGCGGCGAGCCTCAGAGACAAGAAGGTGGAGGAGCACGCCCTCGTTGTCCCGTTGGTGTTCGTCGATCAAGGGCTGCGTTTCAGGGCACGTGTCGGCGAGTGCGTCAACGAACCCACGACCCGACATGGTTCCCGCGCGCGGAAGGTCCGGACGGAACGCGTCGAGACCCGCTGCCGCAAGCTGGCGGTTCAAGCTCCAGTCATCGGGTCTATGCGTTGGGTCGAACCAGACCGTACCCGTCTGGACCCACTTCCATCGGTACCGCTCGAATGAGTCACCCTCGGCGGTCCTGGGGTTGTCGTCGTTCCCAAACTCGAATCCACAGCAGAGACACACCTCGTAGGAGGCTGCCCCGAACTCGTCTTCGTACGGTGGGAGCGCGTCGACCGGCAGCCGTTCTGGCCACCGCTCGTAAGGCTGGCAGCGTAGGCCGAGCCAACCACAGCATGGGCAGGTGAAGCGCTCCGATTCCATGCAATGATGATGCCATATCGTCGTCGCGAAGTGCGTGGGGCGAGGTACCAGTGGGTGTTTCAGCTACACCCTGATTCGTGTGGCGCCGCGCGAGGTGTGGATCGCGCAACCACGAAGGGCGCCACCAGCGCTGGCAATCATGAGTCCACAAACGGCCCGGTCCCACCCTCCTCAGCCGCATGTGGCGTGTCGTGTTGATGACCGCGGCCTACAAGGCCAGGGTACGCACGGACGTGATGCGCGCAACGGGTGCGACCGAGCGGACCCAGGACACGCATGGGACGCGTTCTACTGAGAAATCAGGCGAATCGATGAGCATCAATACGCAGCGGCATCTCAGGTCAGCGGGTGTTTCCGGGCGCTCGCCAAATGACCGAAACCCCCTTGAACTCCCTTCGCTCGGTAGAGGCCACTCGTTCGATCCCAGTAGTGCCAACTCACGCGCGGTCCACCAGAATCCGAGTCCTTCTCGGTCCCGAATCTTGTCGCGTTCCGGGTTGTGTTCTTGTCTGTCTCGCGGGTCATGTCAGTAGTTCGCTGTGGCTGGTTCGAGGTCTTAGCGTGTCGCTCCGGAGAGGCGTCGATCCCGGTGGCGCCCACTCGCGCCGCGTCCATCGGGACGCGGCGCAGATGTAGCCGAATTGTCACACTTTGCTGCGAGAGCGCTCTCTTGGGTTCGGTTCGGCTTGTCACCATCGAGCTTGGAGGGGTCTCACCCTCTCACAGCGCCTTTCTCAACACCCTCATCAGTCCCACCCTACGATTCCGTGGGGAACCCATATCCCGATCGAATAGGGGCATGGTCTGGACTCGCGGTGGGTAGGACCAGCATCGACATCAGTTCGTCCCTGTCCGGGCAATGGTCGCGTTCAGTATGCCGGGCAGGTACATCGCCGGACAAGTCACCGCGGGAAAGCCGATGGAACCGGGTGAGGCGCTGCGGGCATACCCTTGGTGTGAAACACGGCCTCGCGTGTCTGGAGGTTTGTATGTGGACATAGACGACGACGCCCGAGACTGGCCGCTGGCTGTGCGCGGGGATCATGATGCGTTCGAGAGGGTCTTCGACCGTCACGCAGATCTGATCTTTCGGTTCGCGCGACGCCGCACCGGCGACGTTGATCTTGCTGAGGAGATCGTCTCGCAGGTGTTTCTGGAGGCGTGGCGTCAACGCAGCAGAGTGGAACTCCTGGGTGGTTCGCTGCGATCGTGGCTGCTCGGCGTCGCAGCCAATCTGGTGAAACGACATTGGCGGAGGCTTGATCGCCGGAACCGGGCGATCGGCCGTTTCGCCCTTCCCGTCCCAGTTCTTGATCACGCAGATGAAGTCGCCGAACGCCTCGACGGCCAGCGGCGACTAATCGGCCTTCGCGCCAAGTTGGAGAAGATGCCGCGCAAGCACGTCGAAGTGTTGTTGCTGTGGGCGTGGGAAGAACTCAGCTATGAGGAAATCGCCAAGGTCCTCAACATCCCGGTCGGGACTGTGCGGTCGCGACTGTCCCGGACCCGCAAACGTCTCAGCGACGGTGAGGGAACCGGCATCGGAGATCGGGCATTCCCTAGACGAAAGCCCGACGGTGACGACTCACCGGTACCGAACCCAGAGAGGAGCACAGGATGAGCAAATCCAACCTTCGGTATCTAATGCATCCCGACGTCAGATTGCCACAGGAGCGTCGCGACGTACTCAAGGAGCGTGTCATGGCCTCTGTCAGAACCGAACCGCAAGAACAGCCCAAGACCCGGTCCAGGCTCCGGCACCGTCTCGCGCCGACATTGGCGTCGGTCGCCGCTGTCGTGTTGATCGCCGGAGTCGCGGCATCGGTGGGGCTGTTCCCTCGACAG
>BDTL01000049.1 GCA_002898115.1 bacterium BMS3Bbin02
CCCAACCCGCATGATGGCGTCGTCGCCTTCGGTAATCCCCACCAGCGCGAGATCTTCCGGTGATACGTTGCTTTGGGCCGTTCCGTGACCGTCGACCCACAGGATCTCCCCGACCACGGCGCGATCGCTGTGCTCCACGAGCGGGAGAATCAGCGGGTTCACGGACTCCGGATCTCGTGTCGGTCCGAGGTCCGTGATTTCGGCTTGTCCGCAAGCAAGCGCCGCGGCGGCCGGTGCAACAATGTCGCGCACTGTCAATGAGGCACCGGACGACGGGATTCTGAAATCTTCGGACTCGAGGGCAACGATCATGTCGGCACCCCCGACCATCGCCACCGCCGGGGCCAGAAGACCGTTGTCCGGTCCGACAAAAAACCCGGCCGGTGTCCGGGCTGCAATCAGTCGAGACACCGTCGGCATGACATACCCGAGCACAACGCCGTGCGGCATGTACTGCACTGTGCGCAACAGAGCAAGCGCCCCGGCACGGACATTTCCACGCTCGATGTCGTGCGTAACGTCGATCACCGAAACCCCGGGGTCGATACGGGCAATGACACCGTGCACCACTCCAATGTGCTCCGGAGTGTGCGCAAGATCCGAGAGAAAGGAAACTGGCCTCAACATGTCGAGAACGTTAGTCCAGACCGTCATGTTCCCGGCCGACCGGGAACGCTCCTGAGCTTGCGATTGCCGACGCCAGATCCACACCAAGTTGAGAACTCAGCCACCGACCCGTCTCGACCATTGCTTGCTGATCGACCCCATGGGTGAAACCCGCACGGTCGAATACATACAGAACGTCCTCGGTTGCCACGTTCCCTGTCGCGTTCGGGGCGAACGGACACCCCCCCGCTCCACCAACTGACGCATCCACCGTACGAACCCCCAACCGGAGGGCTTCAGCAACGTTACCAAGGCCCGTGCGACGAGTGTCGTGAAAATGCACTCTGAGAGCAACATCGTCGAGCACCGCAAAGACAGAAGGAACAAGGTTCGTCACATCGCTCGGCACGGCGACTCCGATTGTGTCACCGAGGGCGATCTCGTCCGCACCGGTCGCGACAGCTCTCTTTGCGAGCTCAATCACCCGAGATGGGTCAACCTCTCCGTCGAAGGGACACCCGAACGCGACACTTATCGTCACAGAGACAAAACGACCCGCTTGTTTGGCTATCGGGACCATCCGCTCAATCTCGGACATTGTGTCGTCAACGGAGGCCCGCTGGTTGGCATTGTTGAAGCCCTCGGTCGCGGCGACCACCAGGTTCACCTCGTCGACCCTGGTGGTCAACGCCCGGTCCAGCCCACGTCGGTTCAGCACCGTGCCGATGTACGACACATCGTCACGATCCTCAAGCGCCTCACACACGGCCTCTGCGTCGGCCATCTGGGGGACGAGCTTTGGATGGACGAACGACGCGACCTCGATGCGAGTCACGCCAGCGTCAACAAGCCGGTTGATCAACGCGACTTTGGTGGCGACATCGAGAATCGTCGATTCATTCTGAAGTCCGTCGCGCGGGCCGACCTCTACGAGTTGTACGTCCATGGTGAGACAGAGTAGTGCCGACCGGTGCGTCAACCGCCAGTTTGGAGATCACGAACTAACGTCACCAACTCGGCTTGAGAGTGTACGTCCAGCCGGCGAAACATCGACTTGATGTGGTTGCGTACCGTGTGCTCAGACACTTCGAACTTCTTGGCTATCGACACAACACGGTGTCCGTCGAGAAGCTGTTGGAGCACTTCGCGTTCGCGACGAGAGAGCACCGCGAGGTCCTCATGATCCAACGAGTTCGTGTTTATCACATGGGAAACATCAAGCCCGGCCCTGGTTACCTCTGCGGCGATGCGTCGCAACGACTCTTCGAGATGAGCAAGACGACCCGGACCGCTCACAGCGAGATCCGGTTCGGAAGGAATGACAAGCCACAGCAAGGCAGTAATGCTAGATCCTGAGCCATTCATCGGGATCAACTGGATCGACACCGGCTGCAGCAAACCCGCTTGGGACAACACGGTCCATTCGAGAGACAGCGTGGCGTCGTGGAGACCGCCCTTGCTGACTGAAGACACGAGAGACTCGTATCGGCCGTGTTGATCCTCCGGGAGCCACGCGGGGGGTTCGGTGGACCCGAACGGTGCACGGGCATCACCTCCGACCAATTCGTTCAGGGCGCGGTTTGCGTATGACCGCTGGCCCCGAACATCAGTGATCAACACGCCATCGCTCATGACCTCAAACAGGGCCTGCAATGGGATAACTACGTTTGGCGACTTGACTTGCGCTGCCACACCAGCACTTCCTTTTCCTTACCGCACCCATAACCACCGTAGGCCACTTCGGGGCACACCGATAGGCCCGTTTTTGGTTGGTCGAAAGGGCTAGTTCCTCGGTACCCGCGTGTTATGACACGCACACATCTCTCACAGTTCTCGCGTTCGAGATGCTCCGCTACCCCCCCCTGGTGATCGCACGCAGATCGCGGGATTACATCTTGTCCGATATACGGACAGAGTGTTGCGATTTTCGGACACATCTTCTACGCTTGCCGCATGGCTGAATCGTCGAAAACCGTCAATCTCGCCCTCGCGGTTCTTCGGCGCGTTCCCGACGCGCCGACACCCACTGCAACGGCTCTCGCCCTCGATCTCGGGACAAGCCGTCAGGCCGTACTGCGATGCCTGCGATCGCTTGAACAGTTCGACATGGTCCATCAGGACGGATCCGGTTGGGTCCTCGGACGAGGAGTACTTGAACTCGCCCACCGTGCAACCGGTGACCTTGTCAACGCACTTCGACCGACACTCGTGGATCTTGCGGCCACGTGGAACGAGACCGCGCTGGTCGCCCTACCGGTCGGGGACCAGGCTGTGGCTGCTGATCAGGTCATGGCGCTCGGGCGCATGGTCCGTATCGACTACGCCGTCGGTTCTGCCTACGACCTCACGGTCGGCGCCCATGGTCGCGCAATCCTCGCATTCCACCCCGTCCGCGACACGCTGGCAGCTACGGATCCCGTTCGCGCGGAGATCCGATCGATCCGTAAGCAGGGTTACGCCGTTTCTCACGATGAAATCGAGTCGGGTGTCACAGGTGTGGCAGCTCCGATTCTTGACGCCGACAGCAACGCCATTGCGTCCATTGGCATCGTTGCCCCGACTCACCGGGTTTCTCGAATTGCCGAACTCGCCAACGCCATCATGGCGACAGCATCTCAAGCAACCCGCCAACTCGCTACCAGCCAGCTTGCGAACCCGCCACATCTCGATCGCCTAAGGAGATAACCATGCCGTACTACCGCTCTGTTGGAGACGTCCCGCCGAAGCGTCATACGATCTTTCGACAACCCGATGGCTCGCTCTACACAGAGGAGTTGATGGGTGAGGAGGGTTTCTCGTTCGATTCGGCCTTGCTCTATCACAAGACCCGCCCCACCGCCCTTGTCAGTATTGAGTCACTGTCGAGCGAACACGAGACCTTGCATCGCAATACGCCGTTGCTTCCCCGACATCTCCGCTCTCACAAGCTCGGTGTCACCTCGGACCTCATCGCGGGTCGGCACCTTTTAATGGGGAACGATGATTGCCGGATTTCGTATGCCCACGTATCGACATCGTCCAGCCTCTACAAGAACGCCATTGGTGACGAGCTGGTATTCGTCGAAGATGGTGAGGGCTTCCTTGATTCCACGTTTGGGCGCCTCCCCTTCAAGACCGGCGACTACGTCGTCATCCCGGCCTCCACCATCCACCGCTGGGTCGTGACATCGGAGACGGTCCGCGCACTCATCCTGGAAACCACCGGCCACATCACACCGCCGCGACGCTACCTGTCACGTGCCGGGCAGTTCCTTGAACACGCACCGTTTTGTGAGCGCGATCTCCACGGTCCGACAGAGCCGCTCCTGGAAGACGGTACCGACGTGCCCGTGCTGGTGAAACATCGCGGCGGTATGTCGCGTTTCGTCTTCGAGAACCACCCGTTCGATGTCGTGGGTTGGGACGGATGCCTGTACCCCCACACCTTCTCGGTGTACGACTTTGAGCCGATCACCGGCCGAATCCACCAGCCGCCAACCGTCCACCAGACGTTCGAGGCGCCCAATGTCGTCGTCTGCTCATTCGTGCCACGGTTGTACGACTATCACCCCGAAGCGATTGCGGTCCCCTACCACCACGCCAACGTCGACTCCGACGAGGTCCTGTTCTACATGGATGGCGATTTCATGTCGCGCAAAGGTTCGGGCATTGCCCGGGGATCCCTTTCGTTACACCCCGCCGGACATACCCATGGACCACAGCCAGGGTCGGTCGAGGCAGGTCTCGGGAAAGCAGGGACGGAGGAAATCGCGGTCATGATCGACACATTCCGGCCCCTGGATATCGGGACCTCCGGCTTCGACTGCGAGGACCCCTCGTACCTGACAACCTGGCAATCCAAATAGCGATGTTCGTCGACGCCCGTCGGATCCTCTTTGAAGGACTGATTGACTACGCCGGACTGTTCCCACCGGCCTCTCTTACGATGGATGCCGCAGTGGCGGAGTACCGTGCCATAAGGGGATCTCCCGATTCGTGGATGGCCGCCCGTTTCATCGCCCCGGCAAGCAGACTCGTCGAACTCGCCTCCGTGCTCGCACCCACGATGACGAAAGGCGAGCCGACATGGCCCATAGCCGTGATCCTCGACGGCGACGTCGGCGCTGCAGTTGCAGCAACACAGATGGTGTCAGCGGAAATGGGCTCGGCGCTGCAGTTCGTATTCGCGGAGGTACCGCTACCGGCCGAGTTCGCCGGACCTTCACCGACCGGAGAGTTTTCTGCGATCGTCGATGCTGCGTGTGCGATATCGCCGTCCATCGTTCCCTTCTTCGAGATTCCGCGCACCGAAGACTGGCGGGCGACGCTTGATCTACTGCTGCCGATGATCGCCGGGGCCGCCACCACACGACGCCGCCTGCTCGGAGCGAAGCTCCGCACGGGCGGCGTAACGCGCGAAGCGTTTCCCACGTCTGAGGAGGTTGCCGATTTCATCCTCGGCTGCTCTGCCAATGGCGTACCTTTCAAGGCCACCGCTGGTCTGCACCATCCGTACCGTCACACATGGAACGAGTTGGACGTGGACCGCCACGGATTCATGAACCTGCTCGCCGCGGCGGCGCTAGCTGACGTAGGCGCGCCACGAGATGCGATCGTTGGAGCACTCGATGTGACCGATGACGATGCATTCGCCGTTGGAATGAGCGGCATCACCGTTGGAGATATCCTCCTCGACGTGCCAACGTTGCAGCGCATTCGAACGACACGGTTTCCTTCGTACGGGAGCTGTAGTTTTGACGAACCGACCGACGATCTCCGAGCGCTTGACCTGCTCCCGAAAGGACCCACATGACCTCGCACCCCACTCTGGATCCATCGCTTGAATCGTGGATCGGCATCCCCGACGGGTCCGACTTCCCCGTCCAGAACCTCCCGTTCGGGGTGTTCAGCGATTCGGTAGCACCTCGGGCCGGCGTGGCGATCGGCGAGTCGATCGTCGATCTAGCTGCGACACATCGAGCGGGGCTTCTCACCGGACTCGGACTACCTGCCGACGTCTTCACGGCACCGACGTTGAACAAGTATCTCGCTCTCGGCAAGGAAACGTGGTGTTCCGTGCGCAATCGTCTCTCGCACCTCCTCACAGACGACACCGCGGGGCTGGCAGCCGCTGCCGACTCGACTCTCGTCGCCCAAACGGACTCGACCATGCATCTTCCGGTGGCAGTCGGTGACTTTGTGGACTTCTACTCCTCGATCCACCACGCAACCAACGTCGGACGCATGTTCCGTCCCGACGACGAACCGCTGTTGCCGAACTGGCGCCAACTCCCCGTTGCATATCACGGGCGGGCGTCGACGATCTCTGTCTCGGGCACGGATCTACACAGACCGCATGGGCAGCTTCCACGAGCTGGCAGCCCGATCTTCGGACCGACGGAGAAACTCGACTTCGAACTTGAGATGGCGTTTATCACGGGTCCGCCGAACGGCGGCGAACCGATCCCCGTGGCGAGCGCCGAAGACTCAATCTTCGGTATCGCCCTCCTCAACGACTGGTCCGCACGTGATGTCCAGGCGTGGGAGTACCGGCCCCTCGGGCCGTTTAATGCAAAGTCATTTGCGACCTCGATGGCGCCGTGGATAGTCCAGCTCGAAGCGCTTGCTTTGAACCGGGTTCCCCAGACTGCGCAGGAACCCACGCCCCTCCCCCATCTCGCTACACCGGCCAGCGGCGCGGTCGACGTTGCGCTCTCTGTTGACCTCAACGGGACACGGATCTCGGACTCCAACTTTCGTCACATGTACTGGTCTATGTCTCAGCAGCTCGCCCACCTCACGTCGAACGGAACTTCCATCAACGCCGGAGATGTGTACGGCTCCGGGACGATCTCCGGGCCTACCGCCGACTCGCTGGGTTGCCTGCTTGAAATCACGCACAA
>BDTL01000050.1 GCA_002898115.1 bacterium BMS3Bbin02
TGCCGGCGCTGACGACCTGGACCTTGTCGCGTTGTTTGATCCGCATGCAGTCGATCAGACACTCTGTGAGGTCCGCATCGGCAATGAACGCTCTGCACTGGACGGGTGTGATGTTGTGGTCGAGTTCACTCGCCCCGACGTCGTGATCAACAACCTCGGGGCCTGGGGGAGAGCGGGCATGCACGCGGTTGTCGGCACCTCGGGGTTCGACGATGCTCGGATGACGGAGCTGGAAGCCATGTGGCCGAAGGGCGGGTCGCGCTGTCTCGTCGTACCGAACTTCTCCATCGGAGCCGTTGTGATGCAACGTCTTGCCGAGCTAGCCGCGCCTCACTTTGCGGCGTCAGAGATTATTGAACTGCACCACGATCGCAAAGCTGATGCGCCGTCCGGGACAGCCCTTGCCACGGCACAACGCATGGCTGCAGTCTCGGAACAGCAGCGGGCGACGGAGTCGGAGAATCTTGTCGAGGGGGCAACCGGCGCTCGGGTCCATGGCATTCCGGTTCACTCGGTACGGTTGCCCGGGTTGGTTGCGCATCAGGAGATCCTGTTCGGTTCAGTAGGCGAAACACTGCGCATTAGACATGATACGACCGACCGCAGTGCATTCGTCCCAGGTGTATTGGCAGCGATCCGCGGTGTCGCGAATCTGCCACAGTCGGTGACTATTGGTTTGGACGACATCCTCGGGATCTGAAGCCGCTGAGGATCTGGGGTCAGCGTTGGGCGCTAGAAGAGGGCGCTAGCCAGTTGCCGGCGATACGACGCCGTCAGCGCGTGCTCGTTCCCGAGCATGCCGAACACATCGAGCATGGCGCGCCGAGCATCGTCGGTGTGCGGTCCCTTGCTCCGAACCACCTTGAGCATGTGGTCCAGCGCCGGCTCGTATTCCCCGCGGGCTGCCAGGGCCTGGGCCAGAGTGAGACGGCCCTCATCATCGGTCGGATTGGCCTCAAGAGCGGCGGTGAGCGCGTTGATATCGTTGCCGGCAGCATCACTGAGGCGAGCCGCGGCCTGTAGTCGATCGACCTCTTCACCGGGTGGGAGCTTGCCAAGGATGATGAGCGCAGCTTGGGTATCGCCGCGGGCGATCATCATGGCCGCGAGACCGGTGGCGGCATCGGGATGGTCCGGGACTTCGTCCAACACTGATACAAAAAGCCTCTCGGCCCGTTCGACGTCGCCGGCCAATGCCGCACCGCGTGCCTCGTCGACAATTCTGTCAAGTTCGGTGGGGAGCATGTCGGCGATCCAGGCGCGGACCTGGGCCTCCGGAAGAGCAGCCGAGAACTGACCCACAGGGATGCCACCGACGAAAGCCATGACAGTGGGAATCGTCTGGATCTGATACTGCGAGGCGAGATCCTGGTTCTCGTCGACGTCGACTTTGGCGAGAATAAACTCGCCGCCGGCATCGGCTGTCACACGTTCAAGGATCGGTCCGAGCACCTTGCACGGCCCGCACCAGGTTGCCCAAAAGTCAACAATGACCGGGACCTCGCGGCTGCGCTGAAGGACGGCCTGGGTGAACGTTTCGGTGGTGACGTCCACGATGTATGCGT
The DNA here is from genome assembly GCA_002898115.1 of bacterium BMS3Bbin02. Lineage (GTDB taxonomy): Bacteria > Actinomycetota > Acidimicrobiia > Spongiisociales > UBA5794 > BMS3BBIN02. The sequence goes on from BDTL01000050.1 coordinate 1,566, forward strand.
GCTGCTGTTCCATTCCGGATCAGGATAGTCGGCCTTCGCCGACTAGAGTTCCCGTCATGAATGCAACGCCCACACCCCCATTCGGGTCGGTTCTGACGGCGGTTCTTACGCCGTTTGATAAGACCGGCGCAGTTGATTACGAGGCGTTTTGGCGGCTCGTCAGGTACCTCCTGGAGAACGGTTCCGGCGGCGTTGTTGTTGCGGGAACAACCGGTGAGGCCCCTACGCTCTCCAAGGTTGAGAAGGTGGCACTGTTCAAGACCGCGGTCGAAGCGGCCGCCGGGAAGGGAACCGTCGTGGCCGGGACCGGCACCTACGACACCGCAGAGTCCGTCGAGATGACTCAGCGTGCTGCCGAAGCGGGTTGCGATGGAGCCATGGCTGTTACGCCCTACTACTCGAAACCGCCACAGGAGGGTATCTACCAACACTTCACGGCGATTGCCGATGCAACCGACTTGCCGGTGTTGGTCTACAACATTCCAGGCCGTACAGCCCGCCTCATCGAGGTCGAGACGTTGGCGCGCCTCGCGGAGCACCCCAGAGTGGTTGCCATCAAAGATGCCACTGAAGACCTTCACTATGCTGAGCGTCAGTTCGCCGCCGTCGACGGTCAGGCTGCGGTGTACTCGGGTGCCGATGCCTTTACCCTGGAGTTGCTCCGTCTCGGCGGTGTTGGCGTTGTATCGGTTGCGTCACATCTTGTCGGCAACCAGATCAGAGCGATGATCGATGCGTTCAACGACGGTGATCAACGCGAGGCGCAACGCCTCGACGATGCAATGTCCGACGTTGTAGCGGCACTCTTCCTAGAGCCGAGCCCGATGGGTCTGAAGGCGGCCGTGACATCGTTGTGGGGCGCGGTAGGCGACCCACGGTTACCGCTCGTGCCGGCATCGGGACAAACGTTGCACAAGATTGAGGTCGGAGTACGTAAGGCGGTTGGACAATGACAGTACGAGTGGGGTTTCTTGGGGGGCTTGGCGAGATTGGTCGCAATTGTGCGGTGATCGAGGTGGAGGGGAAACTCGCACTCATCGACTGCGGATTGATGTTTCCCGAAGCCGAAATGCTTGGCGTGGATCTTGTTCTCCCGGACTTCTCGTGGGTTCTCGACAGAGCGGACGATGTTGAATGCGTTGTTTTGACACACGGCCATGAGGACCACGTCGGTGCGTTGGCATATTTCCTGCGTGAGCTGAACGTACCGGTCTATGGAACTGAGATGGCGGTTGCCTTTGCCCGCTCACGGGTCGAAGAGCTCGGTGTCGAACCTGACCTGCGTGCCCTGGAGACCAACGTATGGGTCGAGCACGGTCCGTTTACCTTCACGCTCGTCCGCGTCACCCATTCCACACCGCAGGCAGCTGGAATCGTGTTCGACACCCCGCAGGGCCTGATCGTGCATTCGGGCGACTTTAAGTTGGACTCGACTCCCGTCGACGGAGAACCGACCGATCTCCAAACCTTCGCAGGGTTCGGCCGTCAAGGAGTGCGACTCTTGTTGTCCGACTCGACGAATGCAGAGGTTGGAGGCACCGTTCCGTCCGAGCGAACGGTCGGACCACACCTGGCGGCCCTTACGTCTGAAGCCGAGGGTCGAGTCATCATTGCGTGTTTTGCTAGCCACGTGCACCGCGTGCAACAGGCGATCGATGCTGTCACTGCCGCGGGGCGTAAGTTCGTCTTTCTCGGTCGATCGATGGTCAGAAACTCGGCCGTGGCACGCGAGCTGGGACTGCTCAGCTACGACGACGCAGATGTCCTGGAGATGGATGAGCTCATGAAGCTCGACGACTCCAAGACTGCCGTCATTTGCACCGGGTCACAGGGCGAGCCGTTTGCGGCGCTTTCGCTGATGGCCGGAGGTCAGCATCGCCATGTGAAGCTCGATGACAACGACACCGTGATCATCTCGGCGACTCCGATCCCGGGGAACGAGTCAAAGGTGTCGCGGGTCATCAACAACCTGGTGCGCCGCGGCGTAACCGTGCATCACGGTCGCAACGCGACGGTCCACGTCAGCGGTCACGCCGCACAGGAGGAACTAAAAACATTCCTCAACGTCATCAAACCGCAGTCGTTCATTCCGGTTCACGGTGAATATCGGCATCTCGTGGCACATGCAAAGCTCGCCGGGATCATGGGTGTCCCTGACATTCACGTCCTCGAGGATGGTGATGTGATAGTGCTCGATGACGATGGCACAAGAGCCGAACGGGCGGTGTTGCCGGCGGGTTATGTCTATCTCGACGGCAGCGGCATCGGGGACCTTGACGGGGCCCTGCGCGACCGCAAGCATCTGGCCGACGAAGGCGTTGTGATCGTGACACTCGGTGTCGACCTTCAGAGCGGGGACATCATTTTCGGTCCGGACGTTGACAGCCACGGACTCACCGATGAGCCCGATGAGGTCCACAAGCTGGTTACAGAACGAGTGATCGATGGGATCAAGTCGCTCGACTTACCGCTTGATCACGACACGGTAAGGGCGAAGGTCCGCTCGATGGCCGGTCGAGCCGTCAAAGCACACCTGTCGCGCCGCCCGGTCGTGTTTCCCGTCATCATCGAGGTGTAGGACGCGCTTTGCGCACTCGTTGTCGTTGTCGGAGGTTCTGAGTCGGCCAGGGCATCCGAGAATGCCCCATCTCAGTCCCAAGCGATGTGTGGGGTCGGACAGGAATTCTGCTCTAGAACGATTCAGTTGTTTGCAGAGCGCGCGCCTTGAGGTATCGTCTCTACTCCATGGCTCAGAGAACAAAAAGGCGTCGGGGCCAAGGGCGGAAATCGACGAGCCGGTCGAACGTCAAACGCTCGACCGCACGCAGGAAAACTACACAAGAATCCGGACTGATTGCGTCGCTGCGAGGCCTCAAGGCCCGTGTCCGGGAACGCCTTGGTCGTCAGACTGATGACGTGTGGGGAGTCGTTGTGCTCGTCGTGGCAACTCTCGTGGGTCTTGCGTTCTTTGAGAAAGCCGGACCGCTCGGCTCCGCATTCCTCAGTGGTCTGGAATTCCTCTTCGGTGTCTGGGCAGTATTCGTTCCCGTCTTCCTGGTGTACATCGGGTACGCGATGGTCGGGTCGGTACCGCGCAAGGACTATGCGAGGGTGACGATCGGCGTGTCGGTCGTGTTCGTTTCTTCCCTGGCGTTGTTCCACTTGCTCACAGGAGCGATCGCTCTGAACGGCTCTATCGAGCAGGTTGTCGAACGCGGTGGTGTCGTCGGATCGCTGATTGCTTTCCCCTTGGGTCGGTTGGTCGGATTCACCGGTGCCTTTGTAGTCCTCACAGTTACGGTCGCAATGGGGGCGCTGGTCGTGTCGCGCGCAACGTTGCGCGATGTCGGCCTCACAGCTATTGGAGGTTTCAGGCGGTTCCGCCGGTGGGTTGGCCTGACACAGTCGTCGACTACCACGACGCCGGCGGGTCCTGCTGCGATCCCGTCGGAGATCGTGGTCGAAAACGTCGCCGCGACGGCACCGAAGTCTAAGAAAAGTTCGAAACCAAAGATCGCGAAATCAGCTCCCCAGAACACTAAACCACGCGAGGCGCGACGTCCGGTGGTCCCGGCGCCAAGTGGCAGCGGATACACTTTGCCGCCGATCGAGCTGTTGGACTTCGGTGATGAGGTCGGGCAGTCGCGCAAGCTGCTTGAGCGCACTGCCCAGGATCTCGAGGCTGTCCTCACCCAACACGGTGTCGATGCCCGACTTACCCGCATCGTGCCAGGTCCGACCGTCACGCGGTACGAGATCGAGCTGGCTCCCGGTGTCAAGGTTTCCAAAGTCACGAACCTGAGTCAGGACATTGCGTACGCGCTGGCTGCGGTCGACGTTCGCATTCTCGCCCCCATTCCCGGCAGGAGCGCGATCGGTGTTGAGGTACCGAACCGCCAGCGCGAGCTTGTGACGCTGCGTGACATTCTGACTGCTGCCGCTGCGGACGGCGATACCGATCCGTTGCGAGTGGCGCTCGGCAAGGACATTTCGGGCGCCGCACGGATGCTCAAACTCGACGAGCTGCCGCACATGCTGATCGCAGGCGCCACCGGCGCCGGGAAGTCTTCTTGTATCAACGCGATTGTTGTATCGCTACTGATGCGTTCCAAGCCCGAGGATGTTCGCTTCATCATGGTCGATCCGAAGCGGGTCGAACTCGGTCAATACAACGACGTTCCGCATCTCTTGACACGGGTCATTACGAATCCGAAGAAGGCAGCCGACGCACTCGAGTGGGCAGTCTCTGAGATGGACCGCCGATACGACCTGCTCGCCGACGCGGGCGTCCGCGACATCGGGAGTTATCGGGCGAAATGGGACGCCGGCGCGCTTGACAAGGACGGCTACGACCGTTTCCCGCACATTGTCGTGATCGTCGACGAGTTGAACGATCTGATGATGGTGGCGGGACGTGCCGTCGAGGACGCGATCGTACGCATCGCCCAAATGGCGCGCGCCATCGGCATCCACCTCGTCCTGGCGACACAGCGCCCGTCGGTGAACGTGATCACCGGTGTGATCAAGGCAAACGTTCCATCGCGGCTTGCCTTTGCGGTGTCATC